>NZ_JACARP010000246.1:0-318 GCF_013386595.1 Brevundimonas sp. P7753
CAAGCGCGCCGAAGCGCTGCAATCACAAGGCGTCGCTGTCACGCCCGCGCCCGCCGCCCGCATCGCCTGACCGGACCCTCATGACCCAGCCCGCCCTCGCCGCCCCGTCCCTGCTGGTCTTCGGCGGCGGCTACCTGGGCCTCGAGGCGGCGCGCGAAGCCCTCCGGCGGCAGGGGCGCGCCTTCGCCACCTCACGTGATCCGGCGCGCCGCGCGGAACTGACGGCGGCGGGCGTCATCGCCGTCGATCCCGCCGACGCCGAAGCCCTGAAGGCGGCCGTGGCCGTCGCCTCCGCCATCCTCGTCACCGCCGCGCCCG
>NZ_JACARP010000247.1:0-604 GCF_013386595.1 Brevundimonas sp. P7753
GGACCTCGCCCCCGGTTCGGTGGACGAGGCGATGATCTATGCCCCGCCCGGCGTGGTCGAGCGGCGCTATACCCTGGCCATGGCGCTGCGGGCGCTGAAGGTCGGCGGACGGCTCGACGTCATGGCGCACAAGAGCAAGGGCGGCTCGCGTCTGGGCAAGGAACTGAAAGACTTCGGTCTGGAAGTCGGCGAGACGGCCAAGGCCCACCATCGCCGCTGCATCGTCACGCGGCCTGAAGTGATTGAAGGCCTGGATGCGGCCATCGCGGCGGGCGGGCTGCGACAGGTCGAGGGGCTGGACGCCTGGTCGCAGCCGGGCGTCTTCGCCTGGGATCGGGTCGATCCGGGCACGGCCCTGCTGGCCGGGGTCATGCCGCCGCTGAAGGGCGCGGGCGCCGACCTGGGCTGCGGCTTCGGGGCCCTGTCGCTGGTGGCGCTGCGGTCGCCGGCGGTGACATCCTTGCGTCTGATCGACATCGACCGGCGCGCCATCGCGGCGGCGAAGAAGAACGTCGAGGACCCGCGCGTCAGCTTCGAGTGGGCCGATGTGCGCACCCTGCCGACCGAGGGCGATTTGAACTTCATCGTCAGCAATCCGCCCTTC
>NZ_JACARP010000248.1:0-202 GCF_013386595.1 Brevundimonas sp. P7753
CGACTGCGCCAGAACGCCGCGCGATTCATCGCCGGCCGTATAGATGACGCCATCGGTCGTGACCGTGACATCGTCCGAAACAGCCGCAACGCCGCCTTCGATACCGATCGAGACACCGCCGCCCTTGGACTGTTTGTCGCTGGCTTGCTTGGTGCTGCCGCTCACGGCGATCACACCCGAGGTGCCGCCGCCGCCGCCGATC
>NZ_JACARP010000248.1:297-491 GCF_013386595.1 Brevundimonas sp. P7753
CGCCGATCGACTGGGCAATAATGCCGCGCGACAGGTCCCCAGAGGTGAAGATGTCGCCACGGTGTTCCACCGTCACGCTGTCGCCACGACCGGCTGCGCCGGTAGCCCCGCCGATGGCCGTGTTAAGGGCCGCCTTGGCCTCATTAAACACGGCCAGACCGATGTTGAACGAGGCATTGCCGCCGCCGCCGCCG
>NZ_JACARP010000249.1:0-359 GCF_013386595.1 Brevundimonas sp. P7753
TCGAGGACGGTCTGGCCGCCCTGTCGGCCGCGTCCAGAAGGGCTGCGGACGAGACCGAAGCCCTGGAATCCGGCTTCCAGGAGCGGGTTCGCCGCAACTATGAGATGCTGACCGAGGCCGTGCGCGTCATGGGCGTGGTTTCGGGGGACACCGCTGGCGGGCGCCGCCGCGAGCCCCTGCTGTCCGCCCCCGTCTCTGAAACGCCGCGCTACAAGGCGCGTCCCATCGAGCCGAAGCCGGAGCCGAAGCCCGCCGCCGAGCGCGCCCCCAAGCCAACCGAAGAACGCGGCTTTGGCCTGCGTGGTCGATTGCGGCTGGAGCCGACCGGCGACGACACCCCTCCCCCCGCCGCCCCAGTC
>NZ_JACARP010000250.1:0-374 GCF_013386595.1 Brevundimonas sp. P7753
CTGGCGCGACATCAGCGTGGATTACTGCCTGGACGCCTTGGGAACGCGATCTCACATCCAGAGATACTGCGGCCTCCAGGACACCGAACAGTTCAGCAACGAGTTGCAACTTCAAGGTAGTTTCGGCAAGCTCGATACCGTCCTGGGCCTATTCTACTTCTGGGAGTCCGGCGACGAGATCAACCGCAACCCAGGGGTCGTCGCCATCTCCGCGACGACGCCATCCCTTTCCAACTGGGTCGATTCGGAGGCAACCAACACGAGCTACGCCGTGTTCGCTCACGGATCGTACGCCTTCAGTAACCGGCTTTCGGTTTCGGCCGGCCTGCGCTGGACGCATGACACGCGCAAAGTCGACTGGCATAGTCGACAAG
>NZ_JACARP010000028.1:0-42117 GCF_013386595.1 Brevundimonas sp. P7753
GAGCCGTTCACATCATCGCTGCTGACGCCCCATAGGTGCAGGTCGTGGACTTCAGCCACACCCGGCACGGCCGCGATCGTCGCGCGCACCGCCTCCAGAGACAGGCCCTTGGGCACGCCTTCAAGGAGGATATGGGTGGTGTTCTTCAACAGCATCCAGGTCCGCGGCAACACCCAAAGGCCGATGCCGATCGCGACAACCGGATCGACCCAGGTCCAGCCCGTCAGCATGATGAGGACGGCGCCGCCGATCACCCCGACGGAGCCCAGCATGTCGGCCCAAACCTCCAGATAGGCCCCTTTCACGTTCAGGCTGGCGTTCGCCCCAGAGGCCAGAAGCCGCATCGACACGAGGTTCACGACCAGGCCCAGGGAGGCGACGACAAGCATCCCGACGGAGCCAACGGGTTCCGGCGAAAACAGGCGCAGAACGCCTTCATAGAGGACGTAGCCGGCCACCACGAACAGCAGGACGGCGTTGAAGGCGGCGGCGAGGATTTCGAACCGGCGATAGCCAAAGGTCCGCACAGCGTCGGCCGGACGCTCGCCTATCTTGATCGCCGCCAGCGCGATCGCCAGCGCAGCGACATCGGTGAACATGTGCGCCGCGTCCGACAGCAGGGCCAGACTTTTGAACACCACGGCCCCGACGACTTCGGCGATCAGGAAGCTGGACGTCAGGGCGAGCGCCCATATCAGGCGCTTGCTGCTGGCGTCGGCGCCGTGAGAATGACCTTGGGCCATGAAGCTCTTCCTGGTGGGCGCCGTCGATGTCTGGCCTGATCGATCATTGGCGAACATGCTTCGCCCCGCAACAGTCCTGATCGATCGAAACGACGAGAACAGGAGCGCCAGACCCTGCCCCTGCGCCGCTTGGAATCGGTATTCGTCCCAAGTCGCCGTGGAAACGGCGACTATGCGTTGACGGCGCCGACTGCATGGGTGTGATCTGGATCAACGCAACTTCACGTCACGCTGAGCCAGAGATCGAGAATGACTGAAAAGCTCCGACTCGACATTCCGCTGCTATTGCCGGACGTCCCCGACGTGGCCGACGCCTGTGTCGCCCGATTGCTCTCTGATATCCGTGGAAGAGAGGGCGTCGACGACGTCCACGTCGTCGCAATGAGCGATGAAGCGGCCGCGCAGCTGTGCATTCACTTTGATCCCGACCTCCTGTCTATGGCCCGGATTCGCGAACTCGCTGCAGCGGTCGGCGCCGACATCTCCCAGCGATACGGCCACGCCGTGTGGCGGATCGACAGTCGATATGAGCGCCAGGCACGGACGATCGGCGCACGACTTAGGGCCGCCCCGGGCGTCCTGGAAGCTGAAGTCGGCGCTGGAGGAACAGTCCGTGTCGAGTACGATCGCACGATCATAGGCGAACCCGCGCTCCGCGAGGAGCTGGACAGGGCTCTCGGAATGAGAGCCAAACCGGCGGCGCCCCCTGCGGAGTCGGTCGAACGTCGCGATCACGGCCACGGGTCGGGCCAACCGAAACATGGCGCAGAGCCTGCCCACGCCCATGGCGGCGGCGCGGAACTCATCTTCGCTCTTGTCTGCGGCGCCTTGTTGATTGTCGGGTTCGCCATCGAAAAACTGCTCGCCCTGCCCTCGTGGGTTCCTTTGGCCTTCTATCTGGGCGCCTATGTCTTCGGCGGCGTATTCACCCTTCGGGAGGCGATCGAAAACCTCCGGCTTAAGCGGTTCGAGATCGACACCCTGATGCTGGTGGCGGCCGCCGGAGCCGCCGCGCTGGGCGCCTGGGCCGAAGGCGCCTTGCTGTTGTTCCTGTTCAGCCTGGGCCATGCGCTGGAGCACTACGCCATGGGGCGAGCCAGGCACGCTATCGAGGCCTTGGCGGAGCTCGCGCCGCGCACCGCGCTGGTTCGGAAGAACGGCGAACTGGTGGAGACGCCGGTCGAGGAGCTGGCGGTTGGCGACGTGGTCGTCGTGAAACCCGATGCGCGCCTCCCGGCCGACGGTTTTGTCCTGAAGGGTGTCAGCAGCATCAACCAGGCTCCCGTCACCGGCGAGAGCATTCCGGCGGACAAGCGTCCGGTCGATGACGAGGCCGAAGCCCGCCGCACCCCCGATGCGGTGGACGCCGCCCATCGCGTCTTCGCCGGATCCATCAACGGCAGCGGGGCCATCGAGATCGAAGTGACCCGACGCTCGACAGACAGCGCCCTCGCCAAGGTCGTGCGGATGGTCAGCGAGGCGGAAACTCAGAAATCCCCGACCCAACGCTTCACCGAGAAGTTCGAACGCATCTTCGTGCCTTCTGTATTGGCCCTGGCGACCCTTCTCCTGTTCGCCGGGGTGGTGGTGGACGAACCCTTCCGCGACAGCTTCTATCGCGCGATGGCGGTCCTGGTCGCCGCTAGCCCTTGCGCACTGGCCATCGCCACGCCCAGCGCGGTGCTTTCGGGGGTGGCGCGGGCGGCCCGCGGCGGCGTCCTGGTCAAGGGGGGCGGCCCACTCGAAAACCTGGGATCGCTTTCGGCCATCGCCTTCGACAAGACGGGCACCCTGACCGAGGGGCGCCCCCGCATCACTGATGTCGTCCCCGCCCCCGGCGTGACGGAAACCGCCTTGCTGTCGATAGCGGTCGCAGTCGAGAGTCTGAGCGACCACCCCTTGGCTCGGGCCATCGCGCGTGATGGTCGCGAGCGGCTCGGTGAGACCGCCTTGCCTCTCGCTTCCGACCTCGACAGTTTGACGGGACGCGGCGTCTCCGCCCAGGTAGACGGCCAGACGATCCTGATCGGCAAGGCCGAACTGTTCGGCTCAGAGGGCGTCGCCCCCCTGTCCCGCCCGATGCAGGAAGCGATCGCGGCCCTGCGGGACAATGGCAGGACCACCATGGTCGTTCGGCAGGGGGACCGGGACCTGGGCGCCATCGGCCTGATGGACACGCCGCGCGAGGCCGCCAGGATCGCGCTCGCGCAGCTCCGAAAATTGGGCATTCGCCGCATGATCATGATCTCGGGCGACCATCAGAAAGTCGCCGACGCGGTGGCGCGCGAGGTCGGGCTCGACGAGGCCTGGGGCGATCTGATGCCCGAAGACAAGGTCGAGGCGATCCACAGGCTCCGAGCTGAGGCCAAGGTCGCCATGGTCGGCGACGGCGTCAATGACGCTCCGGCCATGGCCAACGCCACTGTGGGCATAGCCATGGGCGCCGCGGGTTCGGATGTGGCGCTGGAAACCGCTGACGTCGCCCTGATGGCCGACGATCTGGCCCACCTCCCCTTTGCTGTCGGTCTCAGTCGCCGAACCCGGGCGATCATCCTTCAGAACGTCTTCGTCAGCCTGGGGGTCGTTGCGTTCCTGGTTCCGGCGACGATATTCGGCCTGGGCATCGGCCCCGCTGTCGCCATGCACGAGGGATCCACGCTTTTGGTCGTGTTCAACGCCCTGCGACTGCTGGCATACAGGGACAGGACGGGAGAACAGTCATGATCTACCGCGACATCATCGTCGATGCGACGCCGAGGGACGATCTCGTCCAGACCCTGGAACATGCTCGCGATCTCGCCGCGGGGTTCGACGCTCGAGTGAAAGCGGCCTGCTTCGCCTGGCCCCGCACGTCGGCGCTCAGGACGGCTCTGGCGAGCAACCCCCTCTCGGTCCTCGAGGACACGCGAAGAATGGAGGCCGCCCTCGCTGCCGCCCACGGCGCTTTTCTTCAAGTCTTCGGCTCCGATGCGAAAACCGCCGAATGGATTTCCGGCGTGGCGGAGCCCGCCCGCTCCTTGTGCGATCACCTGCTCACTGCCGATCTGCTCGTCACCTCCTCGGCGCCGCCGGTCGCCTGCCTGCTTCCGAACGCAGGCGAACTCGCCATCCACGGCGGCGGCCCCGTCCTGCGTTTCGGGCAGGCGGCCAAGGGCCGCGGCTTTTCCAATGTGGTCATCGGCTGGAAGGATGCGCCTCAGGCGAGGCGCGCCTTGCACGACGCCCTGCCGCTGCTCCAGCGCGCTCAAGTCGTGACCGTGATCGGCGTCGGGGACGAGGTCGAACAGGGTCAGCTCGAAGCCGTCGCGGCTCATCTGAAGCGGCACGACGTGACAGCCGCCGTCAACCCTATCCCGGCGTCAGCTGGCTCCACGGGCGCTGAAGACCTTCTCGGCGAAGCTCGCCGTCTCGGCGCCGACCTGATCGTCACCGGGGCCTTCGGTCGCGGACCCTTGGCGCAACGTGTGTGGGGCGGCATGACAAGCGGCCTTCAGACCGACGTCGAACTGTCGTGGCTGATGTCGCACTAGGACGGTTCCACAACGCCGGGGCGCTCCCTGCATCAGGGAGACGCACCGGCTCTCGCCGTCGCCAGGAAGGACGGGTCCGGCCGGCGCGCCGCCCTGCTTCAGTTCATAGACATGGTCGAACGATCGATATGCCCGAGCCGCACTTCGTCTCTTGAGACGTATAGCGCCGCGGTTCCCCCAACCAAGACGAGGAACAGCAGGCCGAGACCTATCAACATGTGGCGATCGCGCTTTCCGATCACGGCATAGATGGCGCCGAGCCCGACAAGAGCCGCCGGAAAGCCGAGGTGCAGCGGCAGACGATAGAGTCCGAGCCAGATGAACGAGAACAGGAAGCCGCCGATCCCCGCTCCCGTCACGGCAAACAGAAGAAGGCCTATGCCGACCGCCGGATGAACGCGTCGCTCCGCGCTCCGCCGAACGGCCGGTCGTCGGGCCTTACGCCGACGCTTGGGCATAACAATTCCTCCACGTCCGCATCGCCATTTCGCTCATCTCCAGGCTCCGCTCAGGGCAGTTGAAACAGGGAGGTGAACCCGCCGGCGCGTTGCAGCAGCTCCAGGGACTCGAACACCGGCACGGCGAGTAGAAAGACCAGACCGTCCCGGACCGTTCGCAAGAAGAAGACGGGCCGGATGGAAAGCACGTCGGCGTCCCGCCAAAGCGACAAATTCGGCAGGAAACGCGGGGTGCTGGAGACGTAGGCCTCATAGGGTGGCCCGAAGGCCTGAACCAGAAAGGCTTCCTCGCGGCCGACCACGACACGGAAGACCCCATAGGCCGCCGCAGCGAAAACGACGGCGACAACAAGGCTGCCTGTTTGGGCACCGACCCCGAATGCACCGAGAAAGCTGAACACGTAGAGCGGATTGCGGCTGATGGAATAGGGACCGACGTCGACGATCTCCTGCTTCTTGCGACCGCCGATATAGAGGGAACACCAGGCGCGACCCAGAATGCACGCCAGGATGCTGACGAGGCCGAGGTGTTCGACAGGGTGCTCCAGGTAGGGGACAGCCCGAACCGTGGCCGTCCACGCCAACATGACCGCAAGCCCTGCGGCGAGGATGTATTTGCGCCACAACTGGACGCGTTGGATATCGACCATTGGGAGACTTTCAGATGTGAGCCGGCGACGGCGCCGGATTGGCGCCGCAAGCTTCGAAAGGAGAACCGAGGACGGCGGTCAACGCCGCCCTCGGTCCGCTGGCGCGAGGGGATTCAGTCCTCGACCCCCTCCGATTTACGATGCTTGACCGCCTTGGCCGCAAAGGCCGGCAGGACGAGCAGGGTCAGGGCCGTGGCGGTCAGCAGACCGCCGATGACCACGGTGGCCAGCGGCTTCTGCACCTCGGCCCCTGCGCCGTGGGCCAGCGCCATCGGGATGAAGCCGACAATGGCCACCAGGGCGGTGGTCAGCACCGCCCGGAGACGACTGGACGCGCCTTCGATGGCTGCCGCAACGGGCTCCAGGCCCGCCTGGAGCCGTTCCCGGATCGCCTGCATCAGCACCAGACCGTTCAGGGTCGCGACACCGGACACGGCGATGAAGCCGACCGCCGCAGAGACCGAGAACGGCATTCCCCTGAGCAACAGGGCCAGCGCGCCGCCGACGAGCGCTAGAGGCACGCAGGCAAAGACCAGCCCCGCCTCCGCGAAGGATCCGAGCGCCATGAACAGCAGGACGCCGATCAGGATGAAGACGATGGGAATGACCAGTCCCAGGCGTTGCTCGGCCCGTTTCAGGTTCTCGAACTGCCCGCCCCAATCCAGCCGATAGCCGACAGGCAGAGCGACCTCGCTCACCGCCGCTTGCGCGTCGGCGACGAAGCCGCCGAGGTCGCGACCGCGCACATTGGCCTGGACCACCATGCGTCGGCTGCCGTTCTCGCGGCTGATCTGGTTCGGTCCCTCAGTCGTCTCGATGCGAGCGACTGAAGACAGGGGCACGATCACCCCCGAGCTCGAGACGATGGGCAAGGCGGCGAGAGTGGCGGGATCGTTGCGCGCGTCATCGGGGAGACGCACGACGACATCGAAGCGGCGGTCGCCCTCGAAGATCCGCCCCGCCTCGGCGCCCCCGACGGCGGCCGAGACCGCCTCCGAGACATCCGCGGCGGACAGGCCGTAGTTGGCCGCCGCGAAGCGATCAACGCTGATGGTCAGGGTCGGCAGGCCGGACGCCTGCTCCACCCGCACATCGGCCGATCCAGGCGTAGCCCTAAGTTTGGCCGCGACCGCTTCCGCCGTCTTCTGCAGGGTGTCGAAGTCGTCGCCATAGACCATGACAGCGAGGTCGGTGCGGACGCCCGAAATCAGCTCATTGAAGCGCAGTTCGATCGGCTGGCTGAACTCGAAGCTGTTGCCGATCTGCTGGCCCGCGACCTTCTCGATCCGAGCGATCAAATCTTCCTTTGGCAGCTTGGGATCAGGCCAGTCCTTGCGATCCTTGAGGATGATGACTGCATCCGAGATGTTGGCCGGCATGGGATCGACTGCGGCCTCAGCCGTGCCGGTCCTCGAGAAGATCGTCTCTACTTCCGGCTGAGCCTTGATGGCGCGTTCCAGCGCCATCTGCATGGCCAGGGACTGCTCCAGAGAGGCGGACGGCACGCGCAAGGCTTGCATGGCGATGTCGCCCTCATCCAGGGTCGGGATGAACTCCCGGCCCAGGGTCATGAAGGAGACCGCGCCCACGCCCAACATCGCCAGGGCGGCGATCAGGACGATCTTCGGCCGCGCAACCGCAGCCGAAATGGCAGGCTGGATCCAGCGACGGGCGAAACGCAGGATGCGCGTCTCGTGCTCCTCGGCCTTTCCATCCGGTCCAAGATGGACCGTCTTGGGGTCCCGCACCAACAGAGCGGTCATCGCCGGCACGAAGGTGAAGGAGAAGATGAAGGCGCCGACCAGGGCCAGCATCACCGTCGCCCCCATGGGCACGAAGGTCTTGCCCTCCACCCCTTCCAGCATCAGCAGGGGCGTGAAGACCAGCAGGATGATGAGCTGGCCAAAGGCGGCCGGTTTGATCATCTGCCGGGCCGCCTGGACGGCCACGCCGAGGCGTTCATGCCGGGTCAGCATACGCCCAAGTTCGCCCCGCCTCTGCGTCAGCATCAGCAGGGTGTTCTCGATCACCACGACGCCCCCGTCGACCATCAGGCCGAAGTCGAGCGCGCCCAGGCTCATCAGGTTTCCGCTGATGCCGAACCGGTTCATGCCGATGACGGCGAACAGGAAGGACAGCGGGATCATCAGGGCCGTGATCGCCGCCGCCCGGAAATTGCCGAGCAGCAGGAAGAGGACGACGATGACGAAGAGCGCCCCCTCGATCAGGTTGCGCGCCACGGTCGAGATGGTCGAGTTGACCAGCTCGCTTCGATTCAGAACCGGCACAGCCACCACGCTTGGCGGCAGGGAGGCGCCGACCTGCTCCAGCCGCTCGGCAGCCGCCTGAGCCACCGTTCGGCTGTTCTCGCCGGCCAGCATCAGGGCGGTGCCAAGGACGGCTTCATGGCCGTCGCGGCTGGCGCCGCCCAGA
This sequence comes from Brevundimonas sp. P7753, assembly GCF_013386595.1. Taxonomy (NCBI): domain Bacteria; kingdom Pseudomonadati; phylum Pseudomonadota; class Alphaproteobacteria; order Caulobacterales; family Caulobacteraceae; genus Brevundimonas; species Brevundimonas sp. P7753. The sequence goes on from NZ_JACARP010000028.1 coordinate 7,815, forward strand.
CGCGGCGCCTGGCCGATCTCGACCTTGGCGACATCGGCGACGCGGACCACCAGGCCCCCGCGATTGACGACCGGCGCCTGAGCCAGATCCTCGATCGTCGTGGCCAGGGCGTCGGTGCGGACCACCAGGGCCTCGCCCGCGCGCTGGACATAGCCGGCGCCGGCCTGGGTGTTGGCGCGGTCGAGCGCCTGCACCAGATCGTTCATACCCAGGCCGTAGCGGGTCAGGGCGGCCGGGTCGGGCCGCACCGCGTATTCCTTCACATAGCCGCCATTGACGTCGACCCCGGCCAGGCCGGGAGCGGTGCGCATCTGCGGAGCGATGATCCAGTCCTGCACGGTGCGCAGGTAGGTGGCGCGTTGCTGCGGCGTCGTCAGCCGCTCGCCTTCCGGCGTCAGATAGGCGCCGTCAGCCTGCCAGCCCGGCTTCCCGGCAGCCACCGTGGTCTTGGGACCGAAGGGGACGTAGTCGACCGTCCACATCAGCACCTCGCCCAGGCCCGTCGTGATGGCCGACAGATTGGGCTCGACGCCTTCAGGCAGTTTGTCCGACGCCTGCCGCATCCGCTCGGCCACCTGCTGGCGGGCGAAATAGATGTCGGTCTGATCGGTGAAGACGACAGTGATCTGGCTGAAGCCGTTGCGAGACAGGGAGCGGGTGCTCTGCAATCCCGGAATGCCGGCCATGGCCGTCTCGAGCGGATAGGTGACCTGCCTTTCGATCTGCTCGGGCGCGAGCGCCGGGGCGACGGTCGTGATCTGGACCTGTCGGTTGGTGATGTCGGGAACGGCGTCGATCGGCAGCTTGGTCAGTTCGAACAGGCCGAAAGCGGCGACAAGAGCCACGGCCAGGACGACGAACCAGCGGAAGCGGACGGACGCCTCAATGAGAGCTTTGAACATGATCCGTCGCTCCTAGTGGCCGTGCTCGGCTTCGCCCTTGGCGAGCTCCGCCTTCAGCAGGAAGGCCTTCGCGCCGGCGATACGTTCGTCGCCAGCGAGGCCGCGCAGGATTTCGGTCCGGCCGCCAGCCTGACGGCCGACCAGGACGGGAACGGCCCGGAAGCCGCCCTCGACCTGGACGAAGACGACGGTCCCCCCCTCCACCGTCTGGACGGCCTCGGTAGGAACGGTCACGCCGTCGGCTTCTCCTCCCGTCACCAGGGCGCCGCTGACAGGCGATCCTGCGGGCGGCAGGGCGCCGCCGGACGGTCGAGCGCGAATGAGCGTCGCGCCGCTCTCGCCCGCTCCGCCCACGGCTACGCCCGTAACGGTAGCGTCGAATTCACCGGTCGGACCTTGCACCCGCAAGGCCGAACCCGCCCGTACCTGGGCGGCGAGCGCTGGCGGCGCATTGAACACCAGTTCCACGCGTGCTGGATTGGTGACCTCGGCGATCACGCCGCCCTGGGGCGCGAACCCGCCCGGGCCGACCTGAACCGACGTCACCACGCCCGCGATCGGGCTGGAGACGCTGATGCGACCCGAGGCATTGGGACCGCCCGCCGCCGACGCCCTGGCGCGAGCGGCGCGCGCGGCGGCGTCTGCACTAAGGGATTGGGCGCGTGAGGTTTCAACCTCCTGACGCGCCACCACCCCTTGGGACGCTAGACTGTCGTTCCTTTGATAGGCGCGCCTGGCCGCATCAGCTGCGGCGGCGGCGGCGTCGGCGTCGGCGCGGAAGGTGGCGGCATCGCCGCTCACCAGCACCGCCAGGGCCTGACCCGCGCGCACCGACTGACCCGGCGCGACCAGGACGCGCTCGACCCGGCCGCTGACGGAGGCGGCCACGGCGGCGCGGGCGTCGATCATAGGCTCGACTCGCCCGGCAAGACGGGTCTCCCCGCCACCGCCGCGTCCGACCGCCATGACCGTTATGCCGGCCGCCTCGATCTGCGCCGGCGTCAGGGTGATGACGCCTTCCTTGGCTTCACCAGCGGCCTCCCCCTCGTGGCCGGCTTCGGCGGACGCGGGAACCGGCGTCGAGGGCGGGGCACCGTCGCGGGTCATGAGGAAGACCGCGCCGCCGATGACGACGACCGCTACGGCGGCCCCGGCCATCAGCCAGGATTTTCTGGTCTTTATCTGGGTTTTCACAGGGCGGCTCCAAACGGGATGCGGCTTTGCAGGCGCGCTAGGTCGATTTCCGCCCGGACCCGCGCGAGGCGGGCGTCGACGGCGGCGTTGCGGGCGGAGATCAGGGCGGCGCGGGACGCGCGCAGTTCGAGCTGGGAGATGCGCCCAGCTTCAAAACCCAACCGGGACAGGCGGTAGGCCTCCTCGGCCGAGGTCACGCCGGCGTCGGTCGCTCCCACACGGCTGCCGGAGGCGTTCAGTCGGGCCAGGGCTGCGCTTCGGTCGGCGGATTCATCGAGCCGGGCGCCGTCGAGGCGGGCGTCAGCCGCCCGGAACTCGGCCTGCGCCGCCTGGATGTTTCCCCGGTTTCGATCGAACAACGGCAGAGGCATGCTTACGCCGAACGTCAATGCGGTGGCGTCTTCGGCTTCATAGCGGGTGACGCCGACGGAGGCGCTGACGTTCGGGCGAGCATTGATCCGCTCCACCCGGATACGTCGTTCGGCTGTATCGCGCTCCGCTTCCGCCAATCGAACGACAGGTGAAACCGCTCCGGAACGATCCGGCGCCGAGGGCGCGCGATCCAGAACGCCCGCATCAATGGAGGTGACGGCCGTCGGCAGCATGGCCGTCGCCGTCAACCGGGCGAAGGCGGCCTCGCGTTCGGCTCCCGCCTCATCGAGCGAAGCGCGCGCTGAAGCCGCCTCGGTTTCAGCCTGAATGCCGCGCAACAGGGGTTCGCGGCCCTCCTCCACGAGCAACAGGGCCGCTCGAGCGTCGGCCAAGGTGATGGTCAAGGCCTCCTTGGCCAGTTGAAAGCGACGATCTGCGGCCTCGGCTTCTGCGTAGACCAGCGCCAGTCGGCCTGCCGCGTCGACGCCGGCGAGATCGCGACGAAGAGCCGATGCTCCGGCTTCGCTTCGCGCGACGTCCACCCTGGCGCCCCTACGCCCCCAGAGTTCGAGATCCTGGGTCAGGGCGAGGCTGGTTTCGGCGTTGCCGTAGCCGTCATAGGGACCGCTCCCCAGGACACCGTCGGCGGTCAGGCCGACAATTGGATTGGGACGCGTGCGCGCCTGTCGGACCCGCGCCTCGGCGGCGTCGAACAGGGCGCCGGCCTCGACGTTGACGGGCGTCTGGCCGATGCGTTCAAGCAGGGTTTCGTAGCTCGGCGCTGGATCTGCCCAGGCAGGAGCGGCGGCCGCTGTCGCTATCGCGACCACGGCGCTGCCGGCCGCCAGAAGCGACAGCCGACGATATGAAGAAGACATGGTTCATTTCCCAGATTTCTGACGGATGGGCGCACGAAGGCGCGGCATTCTCGTCAGACTCTGGGAGGGCGATCCGGGCCGGCGGGCGTTCGAGACGCCATCAGGTCGCTTTTCAGCGCCGCCTTGTCATCGGCCTTGCTCAGGTTGGCCGGAACAAGGATCGACGCCGGCTGCATACCCGTCGAGCCATGGTGGCAATGACCATGGGTGCAAACGCCGTGTTTCAGATCACCGCTTGTCTCGTGATCAGGAGAGGTTGAAATGGATGACGACGCGACATCAGCCCGCGCCTCTGGCGCACAGGCCGCTGCGTCAGCGGCCGGCAGGAAGCCAAACACAACGATGACGAGCGCAAGAAGCGCCCCCACCACAAGTGTCCTGTTCGACCATTCAAACATGACCCATTCCTACCACAGTCTCGGCGACCGGCAATGCCGTCATGGTCGCACCGCCTCTGGAGCCGCAGCCCGCTGGAGACCGCAAGCCCAGCTTGTGATCAAAGCGCGATGCTGGCGACCTGAAGGGCGACCTGGTCAATTCGGTCTCCACCGCAGCAGACGCATGGCGTTGGCGGTCACGAGCACCGTCGCCCCTGTATCAGCGAGGATGGCGGGCCAGAGACCGGTAACGCCGATCACCGTCGTGACCAGGAAGACCGCCTTCAAGCCCAGGGCGATGGTGATGTTCTGACGGATATTGCCCATCACCCCCCTGGACAGGACGATCATGTCGGGGATGTCCTGGACACGCCCGTGCAGCACCGCCGCGTCAGCCGTCTCCAGGGCCACGTCGGCGCCGCCGCCCATGGCGATGCCGATGTCGGCGGCGGCGAGCGCGGGCGCATCATTGATGCCGTCGCCGACCTTGGCGACGACAAGGTCCTCCGCCTGGAATTCCCTGACGATTCTCTGTTTGTCCTGCGGCAGCAGTTCAGCCCGCACTTCGACGCCGAGACCGTTGGCGACCGCTTCCGCTGTGCGCCGGTTGTCTCCAGTCAGCATTATAGCGCGAACCCCCATGGCCTTGAGGCGCGCGAGGCCCGCCGCAGCGTCGGGCCGCGCCTCGTCCCGCATGGCCAGGAAGCCCGCCGCCTGGCCATCGGCCACGACCACGGAAACGGTTTTGCCCTCGGCGTTGAGGCCCGCGATCGCCGCGTCCTGAGACGCCGAAAGCCCGACTCGCCGGGCGACGGCCTGCGGCGATCCCAGGAAGACCTGCGCGCCGCCCACGGTCCCTTCGACGCCCTCCCCCGGGATCGCCCGGGCCGATGATGCCGGCGGGATGGACACGCCGTCGGCCTTCGCGCGATTGAGGATGGCCAGGGCCAGAGGGTGGCTCGATCCGGTTTCCAGGGCCGCGGCCAGCGACAGCACCTCCCCTTCAGTTCGCGCGCCCGCCACGACGTCGGTCACGAGCGGCTTGCCTGATGTCAGCGTCCCGGTCTTGTCAAAGGCGACGGCGTTGATCTTGCCCAGGGTTTCGAGGACAGCTCCGCCCTTCATCAGCAGGCCTCGCCGCGCGCCTGCGGAGAGACCCGCAGCGATGGCCGCCGGCGTCGAGATCACGAGGGCGCAAGGACAGCCGATCAGGAGGATCGCCAGACCCTTGTAGATCCACTCGCTCCATGATGCGCCGAACGCGAGCGGCGGAACGGTCGCGACCAGGGCGCCGACGACGAGGACGACGGGCGTGTAGATTGTCGAGAAGCGATCGATGAATCGCTCGGTCGGCGATTTCGATTCCTGCGCCTCCTCCACCAGACGCACGACCCGCGCAATCGTGTTGTCGGCGGCCGCGGCCGTGACCCGGACCCGCAGGACGCCGCCCACATTGATGGTCCCTGCGAAGACGGGGTCGCCCGCCATTTTCCGCTTGGGTACGCTCTCTCCCGTCACCGGGGCTTCGTCGATCTCGCCCTCGCCTTCAACGACGTCGCCGTCGGCCGGCACACGGTCGCCCGGCCTCACAAGGATGACGGCGCCGAGCGCAAGACTTTCAGCCGGTACTTCACTGACCTGGCCATCGATTTCGACCAGGGCGGTCTTGGGCACCAGGTCGGTCAGACCCTGGATGCTCTTGCGGGCCCGCCCCGCAGCGACGCCCTCCAGCATTTCGCCGACCAGGAACAGAAGGACGACGGCCGCGGCTTCTTCTGCAGCGCCGATGAAGACGGCTCCGACCGCCGCAATCGTCATCAGCATCTCGATCGAGAACGGCGTCCCGTACCGAGCAGCGGTGATCGCGCGCCAGCCGACCGGAATAAGGCCGACAGCGAGAGCGATTAGGAAGGCCGCGCGCTCGATGGACGGAAAAAGAGAGCCAAAGACATAGGCCGCGACCAGGGCGACGCCGCAGGCCGCCGTCAACCTGGCCTTGCGGGTCCACCACCAGGGGCCCTTCAGCCTCGATGAGGTGATCTCCGAACCCGCCGAAGGTTCCAGCGGAATGAGGACCTCCACGCCGTAGCCCAGATTGCGGATCTGGCGAAGCACGCCCTCACCTGCGAAATCGGCGTCGTGTGTGACCTTCAGCAGGCCTGAAGAGACGGCCACCGCGACATCTGTGACGCCCGGCAGTTTCCGGACCGCCGTATCGACCTTGGAGCCGCAGCCTGCGCAATCCATTCCGGTCACGCGATATCGGGTTTCCAGAGTTTCCGGCGGCATGAGAGCTCCTTGTTTCGAACGCCGGGCGACGCTACTTCCTCTAGCGACTAGAGGAGCAAGCGATAAAATGAGCCAGGGCGTGACGATAGGCCAGGCGTCCAAAGCGAGCGGGATCAAGGCGCCGACGATCCGCTACTATGAGCAGATTCAGCTCCTGCCGTCGCCGCCTCGCTCGGAAGGAAACCGGCGCCTCTATGATGCCGATGATCTGCGACGCCTGCGGTTCATTCGACACGCGCGCGAACTCGGCTTCGAGATCGAACCGATCCGTGAACTTCTGGCGCTGGCAGGAGACCCGAGCCGCCCCTGTCTATCAGCCGACAGCATCGCCCGGTCCCACCTCGCCGATATCGACCACAAGATCGCGCGGCTCACCGCTTTGCGGACCGAGGTCGCGCGCATGACGGAATGCGCCCAGGATTCGGCTGCAAACTGCCGCGTGATTGAGGTCCTAGGTGACCATAGCGGATGCTTGCACGACAGACACTAGGCTCTGTTTGCTACCGTCCAAGACAACCGCCTTGACCCGTGCCCATGCCAGTCAACTGGTGGCCCGATATTCCGAGTGAAGGCGTCGGGCGTGCCGATCGACGCGGCCAATGACCTGCCCGCCGTCGCGTTCAGGCCGGCTCAACGCCAAAGGCAAACTGGCGATCAACGAAGAAACGGAACGCCCGCGTTCACCAGGTTTGGCGACGCGGGGCTTCGGTCCAGATGCGTACTATCGCTAGCCGCAGCAGCCCTTGCCATCCTCCTGGATCGGCGGACAGGGCACGTCGGCATAGGAACAGAAGACGCAGCAATCGCCGGGCAAGGGCTTCAGCTTCACGCCGCAGCCGAGGCAGTCGTAGAACCAGATGCAGGCGTCGGTGGGCATGGTCTCGGTCGCGACATGGCCGCAATGCGGACAGGTCAGCGTGGACTGGAGCAGGACGGGCGCCTTCATTTGACGGCCGCCAGTTGAGGCAGGAGCCAGGGCTCGACAAAGGGCTCCCAGGCGAGAGAAAGCACGATCAGCAGCGTGGCGATGACAAGCAGCCAGAAGGCCAGCGGTGAAGGTCGTCCGCAGGCCGTATCGCGTCGGCACATCCGAGAGCGGCGCCAGTGCAGCAGCCACCCGGCGGCCAGAACCACGGCGGCGATCGGGGTCAACCAATGGCGCGCGCCGGCGAACACGGTGACGCCCGCGAAGGATACGCCTGCAATCGACAGCACCAACGGCAGGACGCAGCAGGCCGCCCATGCAAGAAGGGAAGCGAACCCGCCGACCGCCGCTGAGGCGCTGACGGCGACTTCTGGAATGCGGGTGCGGTTTGGGTCGGTCGCCATGGGCTATCCTGTCTGACTTCTGATACAGGCTACAACCCGTAGCCACTACGGGATCAAGAGCGTGTCGAGACAGAATTTGACCATCGGGCGCCTCGCGCTCAGCGCCGGGGTGAACCTGGAGACCGTGCGCTACTATGAACGTATCGGACTGATGCCTGCGCCGGCCCGAACCCCCGGCGGACATCGGTGTTACGAGCCTGAACACGCCCAGCGACTGAGATTCATCCGCCGATCACGCGAACTCGGGTTCGGCATAGACGCCATTCGGCGGCTGATCGCTCTAAGCGAGCCGACGGTCCAATCCTGCAGCGAAGTGCGCGACATGGCTCAGGACCACCTTGTAAGCATCGAAGCCAAGATCGCCGACCTGCTCCGGCTTCAAGCTCTGTTGAGGCAGACCGTCGCCGACTGTGGCGACGGCAGGCAAATCCGGTGTCCTGTCATCGAAGAGCTCGGCTCAAGCTAGATCGCCCCCTCATCGAGGCCGTCCGGAGCCGGGTGGATCATCGCCCCCTCACCCCTCATTCAGGGTCCAGGCAGTTCCCAGGCGACTGCGATTGATACCTGAACAACCACAAGGAAACACAGGCGCGAAGGCTAGCCGCAGGGCTAACCCAGGCAGAACTCCGCCCAGTCCTCCATCAGCCGAAATCGCTTCGCCATCATGTCTCCACGACGATAGGCCGCCTCAACCTTGCTGCTCACTGTGTGCGCCAACGCCATCTCGGCAGCTTCTTGAGGATGCGCGGTCTTCTCCGACACCCAATCCCTGAACGTCGACCGGAAGCCGTGCGGCACGGCCTCGACCTTCATGCGGCGAAGCACGGAAGCAAGGGTCATGTTCGAGAGCGCCTCGCCATCGATATTGGCGAAGACCAGATCAATGTCCGGATTCCGGCGCGTCGCAGCGAGAAGCGCGAGCGCGCCTGACGAAAGCGGCACACGATGCGGCCGCCCCGCCTTCATCCGCTCACCCGGCACGACCCACAGGGCGGCCGGAAGATCGATCTCGGACCATCTGGCGCCCCGCACTTCGCCCGAGCGCGCTGCGGTGAGAATGGTGAACTCAAGCGCCCGCGCGCCTGTCCCTTTTTCTTCAGCAAGCCTGGCCATGAAGGCAGGCATTTGGTCGATGCCCAAGGCCTTGTGGTGAACAACCTTCGCGACCCGGGATGGCTTGGCGAGGAGTTTGTCCAGATGCCCCCGCCAACGTGCGGGATTGGGGCCAGATCGGTATTCGCGCGCCGCGGCCCAATCGAGCACCATTTCCACACGCCCGCGAAGGCGGCTCGCGGTCTCGGTCTTGATCGTCCAGATGGGCTCCAGAATTCGCATCACATGAGGAAGAGCGACTTCCTCCACGCCCAGGTCGCCGATCACCGGATAGACATAGGTTTCAAGCGTGGCCGCCCACTGCGCCCTGTGTTTGGGATTCTTCCAGCTAGCCTCATGCGCCGCCATATAAGCCTCTGCGGCCTTGCGGAACGAGATCGCAACGACGGCGGGCGTTCTCACCGCTCGGCGCGCCTCACGACCTGCTTCGACTGGATCAATACCGCGCCGGATCTGCTCCCGCGCGTCGCGGGCGGCCTCTCGCGCTCGCGCCAGCGTCACATCGGGATAGCCCCCGAGACCCAGGTCTCTCCTCCGCTTGCCCATGGTTGCGCGCAAGATCCAGCTTCGCCCGCCGCTTGACAGCACTTGCAGGGCTAGCCCCGCTACCCCGCCAACAAAATGCAGGCCAGGTTCGCTTAGCCGCGACACCGCCAATGGTCCTAGTTCATCTGCTTTCCGGGGCATTTTCCACCCATCCAACAACCCATCATAAAACCCATCAACTCACCCATCAAAAAATCTGCGCTTGAGTGCAACAATATGCAACGTCCTGAAGCGACCAAACTCAAGCCACACCTGGGTTCAACCTACCTCTGAACAACGGTGAATAGGGCTGAAAAGGCCCGGAATCCGACACCCTCTCCGCCACTTACTTGCCAGATAGAAGCCTCCCCTCAGCGGGACATCGTCGAGCGGTCAGGCGACCTGTTAAGGTCGCCCTCTCGTATCCGCTTACTGCCCCGTCGGCGCGTCCAGCAGGCGACCGGCCTGGACGGAGGCCGTGCCGGAAAAGGCCGGGCGCGTGATGGTCATGGTCTTCAGGTCGATCTCGCCGTCGACGCCCATCGTGGTGACGCGCACGGCGGCATAGTCCAGCGGTTGGCCGAGCACGGCCTGCGGCGCGCCCTCGGGTTGGACCAGCCAGACATAGCCGCTGCTGGCGGTGTGGAAACGACCGATCCCGTCGGCTTCGACGCACAGAGCGCCGTCTTCGTCCACGCCCAGGCCGACGGCGGCAGGATCATCCGTGGCCCGCGTCTGCGCCACGAAGGCGATCAGACGGCCGAGGCGGTCGCGGGCGCTGAAATGGGTGTCGGTCACCACATGGGCCAGATAGGGCATGGCCAGGAAGTCGCGCACCATGGTGACTTCGGGGCCCATGGGGTCCTTCAATGCGGCCTCGGAGTCGACGCTGCCGTCGTCCATCGCCCCGTATCCGGCGCCGCCCAGAATAGCCAGGCCCGCGCTGGTGCCGCCGATCGGGCGACCGCGCGCGACATGGGCGTTCAGCGCCGTCTCAATCGGGGTGTCCTTCCAGAAGCGGACGTATTTCGCCTGATCGCCCCCGGCCAGAAAGATCCCGTCAGCTTGCTCCAGGATGGCCAGAACGCGCGGGTCCTGCGCCGCCTTGCGGTCGTCGAACAGCAGGGTCTGGACCGAGGCCGCCCCGCCGATGTCGCGATAGATCTCTTCGCCGGCCTCGCCGTCGCCCGAGGCGCGCAGGATGACGATATGGCCATTGCCGGCCTTGCCCAGGAACCAGCGGAAGGCGTCGTAATCCCAGTCGCCGCCGCCCATCAGCATCATGGCGGGTTCCGTTCCCCCCGGCCTCGGCGCCGAGACGTCGCCGACCGAGAAATAGGTGTAGCCGTCAGGCGTTTCCGCCGCCCTGGAGGCCGTCGCCCCCGCAACCGCTGCAAGCCCGAAAAGCAGCGCTAGGATCGCCTGTCGCATGAAACATTCCCTGGTCCGTTATCTTCGCCGACATAGGCGCACATTTCGCTGATCGACGCGATACGAACGGTGATTTTTGCCCTTCTAAAACAGTGAAATCGGCCCCATGGTGATCAAAAGAGGGACAGGGGGATCACCATGAAACACGTCAAATCCATCATCGGCGTTCTGACGGCCGGCAGCAGTCTCATCGCGCTGTCCGCCGCGGCACAGACCGCGTCGCCGCAGTCAGCCGAAGAGGCCGCGACACGGGTCGATGAAGTCATCGTCCTGGGTTCGCGCATTCCGCGTCAGATCGACACCGAGGGCCCGGCGCCGGTGACGACGATCACCTCCGAAGACATCCTGCGCAACGGCTATCAAAGCGTGCCGGACCTGCTGCGCGCGGTCACTCAGAACGGCGGGGAGACTCAGAGCCAGCAGTCCTCGTCCGGCGCCTCCTTCACCCCCGGCGCCCAGCAGGTCGACCTGCGCGGGCTCGGCCCCAACCACACCCTGGTGCTGGTCAACGGCCGCCGCATCGCCGACTTCCCCCTGCCCTTCCAGGGCCAGAGCAACTTCACCGACGTGTCGAACATCCCGGTCGGCCTGATCGAGCGGGTCGAGGTCCTCAGCGGCAGCGCCTCGGCCATCTATGGGTCTGACGCCATCGCCGGGGTCGTCAACTTCGTGCTCAAGAAGTCGGCGGACGGCACGCGCTTCGACTTCCGCTCCGGCTTCACCGAGGACGGCGGCGGCGAGTCGCAGCGCCTGACCATCACCACCGGCTGGGATCGCGGCGCCTTTCACGGCGTGGTCGGCGTCGAGCTGCTGAACCAGGAACCCCTGTGGGCCTATGACCGCGAGATACAGGATTCGACCAAGGACAGCCCGGTCAACACCACGGCCCGTCGCGCCTTCCTGCGGTTCGACGACGTCGACGACTACCTCGATCCGGGCGACGCTGCCTGCGCCGCCCTGTCCTCGCTCAACGGCGGCACCACCTACTACGCCAACCGCCCACGCTACGGGAACTTCTGCGGCAGCGACGAATCGATCGGCTACGGCACCATCCTGAGCGAGCGCCAGGGCGTGAACGCCTATTCGGCCATCGGCTACACCCTGAACGACCGGGCCGAGCTCTTCCTCGACCTGCAGTTCAGCCACAGCAATCTGAAGCTGTTCCGCGACGTTCAGACCTGGCTCTATCAGGACGAGAACGGCAGCGAGGACGGCCTCTTCGTCAACGCCGACACCGGCCTGATCGAGGGCTGGCAGCGTCAGTTCTCGCCTGAGGAAATGGGCGGCCTGGCCAGGGGCTTCACCCACAACCGTTCGACCTCGTTCAACATCACCCCGGGGATCAAGGGCGTGTTCGGCGACGGCGACAAATGGGCCTATGAGGTGGCCTTCAACCACGCCGAATACCGCTCGAAGGTCCGCTTCCCCCAGATCATCGCCAGCGCGGCCAACAAGTTCTTCCTCGGGGATTCCCTGGGTATCGATCCCGATAGCGGTCTGGCCATCTTCTCGGTCGGAGAAAACGCGGATCGTCTGTACAAGCCGCTGACGCCCGCCGAGTACGACCAGATCGCCCAGCATGCGGTCTATGAGCCGCGCTCGCGAACCGACAACCTGTCAGCCTCCATCACCAACAGCGCCCTGTTCGAGTTGCCGGCGGGGCCGGTGGGCTTCGCCGCCGTGGTCGAGGCGGGCAACCAAGGCTATGAGCTCAACCCCGATCCCCTGGCCCTTATCCCCTATTACGTCGGCCTGATCGATTCCGACGGCAAGGGTGATCGCGACCACTGGGGCGCCGGCTACGAGGTCCGCGCGCCTCTGCTCAGCAATCTGGAGTTCAGCACGGCGGGCCGCTACGACCACTATGAGTTCGCCGGCAAGGGCTTCGGCAAGTTCACCTACAACGCCGGGCTGGAGTATCGCCCGATCAGCACGGTCCTGCTGCGCGCGGCCTATGGCACAGGCTTCCGCGCCCCTGACCTGCACTATGTCTTCTCGGGCCCCGGCAACACCCACCCCTCGGGCACTGACTACTTCCGCTGCGCCACCGAGGAGCCGGACGAGGACATCGGCGATTGCAGCTACTCGGACGAAGGCATCGTCGCCTACCGCAACGGCAACCGCGACCTGCAGCCCGAGACCAGCAAGTCGTTCAACGGCGGCGTGGTCTGGCAGGCGACGCGCAACCTCAGCCTGTCGCTGGACTACTTCCGCGTAGAACTGAGCGATCAGGTCCGCGACATGAGCATCGACACCATCCTGCGGGACGAGGCCAGCTGCCGCCTGGGCGGCGCCGATCCGGCCTCGCCTACCTGCGTCGACGCCATCGCCCGCGTCGAGCGCCAGACGACCGGCCCCCTGGCCGGCAGCCTGATCGGCGTCTTCACCAACCCGATCAACATCGCCCAGGAAACCACCTCGGGCTTCGATGTCGCGGCGCGTCTGCGCGTGCCGACCGAGCGCATCGGCGAGTTCAACGTCTCGCTGGCCTACACCTATGTCGACGACCACACCTTCCAGCAGTATCCGGGCGATCCGAGCATCGACAAGCTGGCCTTCGACAGCGGCTACTACATCCCGCGCGACAAGGGCACGGCCAGCGTCAGCTGGGCGCTGGACAAGCTGACGGCGACGATCCAGGGCCAGTATCTCGGCAAACTGCCGAACTATGACGAGGACGCCTACATCAGCGACAGCTGGATGTTCAACGCCTCGGCCCAATACGACCTGACGGACCACGTGCGCCTGTCGATGACGGTCAACAACCTGTTCGACGAGGGCCCGGTCAAGGACCCGACCTACAGCGCCTACCCCTACTACGACATCTCGTGGTTCGACTCGGTCGGCCGCAGCTACTACTTCCAGCTGACCTACAAGTTCGGCGGCGCCGGGCTCTAGAACACCCTGGCCCTCTCCTCCAGCCCTGCCCGTAGAGCTGGAGGAGCTTGCCCCGCGTCGGTCCGACGGGCTTCTGTGCCGGCTGCGGCCCCGTCCTGCGTGACAATTGGATGACACCCAGGGATGCGCCGAGAGCTTCAGCACAAATGCTGCATTGCACACCCATCTAAGCCCGAGGATACATAGCCCCCGCGCTCGGGAGCCCGTGCCCCGTTCGCAGTTGCAACGCACCCTTCAGAATGGTGCGTGCAGCCTTATTGGGAGGGATGGGGCGATGAATCGTCTTTTGGTCAGCGTATCCGTGGGCGCGCTCGCGGCCCTGTGTTCCACCACCGCCATGGCCCAGCAGGCGTCGCCTGAACGGGCCACGACGATCGACGAGGTCATCATCACCGCCCAGAGGCGCGAACAGGCGGCCCAGGACGTCGGCATCGCCCTCAGCGTCCTCAGCGGCGAGAGCCTGACGCAACAGGGCGTCACCAACGTCAATCAGCTTCAGAACGCCACGCCCAACCTTGAGGTCGAGCCGGCCTTCGGCGGCGGCGCGGCCCAGTTCCGCCTGCGCGGCGTCGGCTTCCAGGACTACGCCTCGAACAACTCGCCCACCGTCGGCGTCTATGTGAACGAGGTCGCCTATCCGGTCCCGGTCATGACCCAGGGTCTGATCTTCGACATCGACCGGGTCGAGGTCCTGCGCGGGCCGCAAGGCACCCTCTACGGCCGCAACACCACCGGCGGGGCCATCAGCCTCGTCACCAAACGCCCGACCGAGGACCTGTCCGCCGGTCTGATGACAGAATGGGGCAGCCAGGATCAGTTTCGCGCCGAGGGCCATGTCTCCGGCCCCCTCGCCGCGACCGTACGCGGTCGTCTGGCGGTTTCGACCGAACAGGGCGGCGCCTGGCAGCGCCACCGCGACACCGGCGAGAGCCTGGGCGACGCCGACCGCAGCGGCGCCCGCGCCCTGATCGACTGGACGCCTAGCGACCGCCTCTCCTTCCTGCTCGACGTCCACGGCGGCATCGACAAGTCCGAGAACCAGGGCCTGTATCTGATCAGCGATTTCCTGACGCGCGACGGCGACGGCGACGGGGTCAGCAATGGGGTCGTGATTCCCGCCGACAAGGACCGCTCCAAGACCGGCTGGGGCCTGTCGCCGCGCTTCGCCGCCGAGATCGGCCGCGATGTGAACGCCAAGCCAGGCCGCGACAACGCGTCATGGGGCACGTCGTTGAACGCCAATCTGGCGCTCAACGGCCTCAGCCTGAGCAGCATCAGCAGCTTCGAGACCCTCAAACGCCGTGAATACGGCGACTGGGACGCCAGCGCCTCGGTCGAGGCCGACACCTTTTTCGGCAGCGACGTGGACGTGATCTCGCAGGAGCTGCGGCTGGCCTCCGACAACGACAACGCCCTGACCTGGGTGGCCGGATTCTACTATTCCAGGCAGGAGCTGAACGAGCGCTACTCGTCGGACTTCATCGACATCTACGGCACCTACGCCCAGGTCGCCTATGATCAGAAGGTCGAGTCCTGGAGCCTGTTCGGCCAGGCGGAATACGCCTTCGCTGAGCGCTGGAAGGCCATTCTCGGTCTGCGTTACGAGGAGGAGACACGCAAATTGGAAGGCTTCGGCTCGGCCTTCGGCGGCGCCACCGCCCTGCCCCCGACCAGCGTCGACACCAGGATGACGCCCCTGACCGGCAAGGCCGCGCTGGAGTTCAAGCCGTCCGACAACCTGCTGATCTACGGCTCGGTCAGCCGAGGGGCCAAGTCGGGCGGTTTCACCACCTACAACACCGGCGACCGCAGCGGCATCGAACCCTTCGACCCGGAAATCCTGTGGGCCTATGAAGTCGGCTTCAAGGCCGATCCGTCGCGCGCGGTGCAGGTCAACGGCGCCGCCTATTACTACGATTACAACGGCCAGCAGGTGCTGTCGGCGGTCTGCGGCGCCAACGGCCCCGTCGGTCGCTTCACCAACGCCGATTCCAAGATCTACGGCGCCGAGCTGGAGGGCGTCTTCCGCCCGACCGCCGGTCTGCGGATTTCCCAGAACGTCAGCTACAAGCAGGGCGAGTACACCGACTTCATCGATCTCGACATTCCCGCCTGTCAGCAGACCCGCACCACCGTCCTCATCGACAAGTCCGGCGACGAAATCCCCTTCCCTGCCCTGAGCTATGGCGGGTCCATCTCTTACGACTGGAGCGTCAGCGGCTTCGCCGTCACGGCCGAGACCAACTACGCCTACCGCGACGAATATCCCTCCTGGCTCGGCGCCAAGTACGACGTCGAGGCCTATTGGCTGGCCAACGCCAGCGTGACGGTCGGGCCCGAGGACGCCAACTGGTCCGTCACCTTCTGGGCGCGCAACCTATTCGATCAGGACTACGATCTGACGCGCAACTTCTTTACCAACGCCAGCATCGCCCAGCCGGGCCGCCCACGCACCATCGGCGCCCGCCTGAGCCTGCAATACTGAGGGCTTGTCCGGCCGGCCTTGGGGCGTTTTGTGACGCACGGCCCGATGCAGATGCGATATGGGGGATGCCGATAGGCCAACGAAAGGCGAGACCGCGTGAACTCAGGTGACTGGCGTCTGGCACGAGACCGGCTGCGCGCTCGGCTGGCTGCGGTGCTGCTGGTCGTCCTGACCTTCCTGGCGCCGCTGGCGGTGGCGACCGCCGCCCATGCTCAGCCCGCCCGCGACCGCCTGGTTCTGGGCCTGCCGCTGGAGCCGCCGAACCTCGACCCGACCTCGGGGGCGGCGGCGGCGGTGGACGAGGTGGTATACGCCAATGTCTTCGAGGGCCTGACCAAGCTGACGCAGACGGGGGTCGTGGCCCCGGCGCTCGCCGAGTCATGGGAAGCCGCGCCCGACGGGCTGAGCTGGACCTTCCACCTGCGACGTGGCGTGACCTTCCAGGACGGCGCGCCGTTCGACGCCTCGACCGCCAAGTTCTCGCTGGACCGCATCACCGCCGAGGGTTCGACCAACGCCCAGAAGGCCCTGTTTGCGCCGATCCGGAACGTCGAGGTCGTCGATCCGGCGACCCTGCGCATCCGCCTGTCCCGCCCGATGGCGACCCTGCCCTATGTCCTGGCCTGGGGCGACGCGGTGATGGTTTCGCCGAGCAGCGCGGCCACCAACGCCGTCACGCCGGTCGGCACCGGCCCGTTCAAACTGCAGAGCTGGCAACGCGGCAGCCAGCTGACCCTGACTCGCTGGTCCGGCTACTGGGGTCCCGCGCCCCGCCTGAACACTGTCGTCTTCCGCTTCATCAGCGACCCGACCGCCGCCTTCGCCGCCGTCAGCGCCGGCGATGTGGACGCCTTCCCCAACTATCCCGCGCCTGAAAACGTGGCCCAGTTCCAGCGCGACCCACGCTTCCGCGTCGTGGTCGGCGCCTCCGAGGGCAAGGTCATCCTGGGGATCAACAACACCAAGGCGCCGCTCAACGACGTGCGGGTGCGCCGCGCCCTGTCCTACGCCATCGACCGCAACGCCCTGATCCAGGGGGCCATGTTCGGCTTCGGCCAGCCCATCGGCAGCCACTATTCACGTCAGGCGCCAGGCTATGTCGACCTGACCGGCCTCTATCCCCATGATCCGGCCAAGGCGCGTCAACTGCTGGCTGAGGCGGGCTATCCCAACGGCATCGACGTGACCCTGCGTCTGCCGCCGCGACCCTACGCCCGACGCAGCGGCGAGGTGCTGGCCTCGCAACTGGCTCAGGCGGGAATCCGCGTGAAGATCGAGAACCTGGAATGGGCCCAGTGGCTGGATCAGGTGTTCAAGCGCCGCCAGTTCGACCTGACCATCGTCGAGCACGTCGAGCCGATGGATTACGACATCTATGGCCGCAAGGACTACTACTTCGGCTACGACAGCCCCGCCTTTGACGCCCTGCTGGCCCAGGTGAACGCCGCCCCGGACGAGGCGACGCGCAACCGGCTGCTGGGCGATCTGCAACGCCGCATCAGCGACGACGCCGTCAACGGCTTCCTGTTCCAGTCCTCGCGCATCGGCGTGTGGAAGGCGGACCTGAACGGTCTGTGGATCAACGGCCCCATCGCCGCCAACGACGTGTCAGGGGCCTATTTCACCGGCTCGGGCGCGGCGGGGGCGACGGCCGCCGAGCGCACCGGCGGCGGCCTGCCGTGGGGCTGGATGTCGCTGATCGCGGGCGCAGCCCTGCTGGCCTTCGTCGGCTGGCGCTTCGGCGTCAGTTGGCTGCTGCGCAAGCTAAGCGGCCACGCCCTGACGCTGGCGGCGGCCACGGTCGTCATCTTCCTGCTGCTGCAGGTCGTGCCGGGCGATCCGGCCAGCTACATGATGGGGCTGAACGCCAGCCCAGAGTCCGTCGCCGCCCTGCGTCAGCAGATGGGGCTGGAGGGCTCCGGCATTGAACGCTACCTCGCCTGGCTGGGCGACCTGCTGAGCGGCCAGTTCGGGAGCAGCTACACCTATCAGGTGCCGGTCGGCAGTCTGATCGCCGAACGTCTGGCCGTGTCCGCCCCCCTCGCCCTGATGGCCACCGTCCTGTCGCTGGCCGTCGCCCTGCCCATCGGCGTCATGGCCGCCAGCCGCAGGGGAACCGCCGTCGACACCGGCCTGATCGGCCTGACCCAGGTGGGCGTCGCCCTGCCGAACTTCTGGATCGCCATGCTGTTGATCCTGCTGTTTTCGGTAAACCTGGGCTGGTTCTCAGCGGGCGGCTTCCCCGGCTGGGATCAGGGCTTCTGGCCCGCCTTCAAGGCCCTGATCCTGCCCGCTGTGGCGCTGGCTGCGCCTCAAGCCGCCATCCTCGCGCGCGTCCTGCGCACCGCCCTGCTCGACACGATGAACGAGGACTATGTCCGCACCGCCCGCGCCAAGGGTCTGTCGGTCAATCAGGCCTTGTGGCGGCATGCCCTCAGAAACGCCTGGATCCCGGTGCTGACCATCCTCGGCCTTCAGTTCCCCTTCCTGCTGGCGGGCGGCATCATCATCGAGAACGTCTTCTCCCTGCCCGGTCTGGGCCGACTGGTCTTCCAGGCCATCACCCAGCGTGACCTGATCGTGGTGCAGAGCGTGGTGGTGGTGCTGGTCTTCGCCGTGGTTCTGGTCAGCTTCCTGATCAACCTGGCCTATATGTTCGCTGATCCGCGCCTGAGGGGACGCCGCGCATGACCGACGCCCCTGCTCCTGTCGCCTTGGCCGCCAAGCCGCGCTCCCGCTGGCCGCTGTCCCTGATGGTCGGCGGCGTGTTGACCGCCGTGGTGGTGGCGACCGCCCTGATCGCCTTCGTCTGGACGCCCTATGACGTCGAGGCGCAGAATATGGCCGCCAAGCTGACGGCCCCCTCCGTCATCCACCCGTTCGGCACCGACCATTTCGGCCGCGACGTCCTGTCGATGATCATGGTCGGGGCGCAGAACTCGCTGGCCGTGGCTCTGGTCGCGGTCGGCATCGGCGCCGGGATCGGCGTGCCTCTGGGTCTCACGGCGGCGGCGCGCGGCGGCTGGGTCGACGACCTGGTGATGCGCGGCAACGACCTGATCTTCGCATTCCCGGCCCTGCTGCTGGCGGTGATGATCACCGCCGTCTTCGGCCCCGGCGCGATCAACGCCATCCTCGCCATCGGTCTGTTCAATATTCCCGTCTTCACACGCGTGGCGCGCGGCGCGGCCATGGGCCTGTGGACCCGCGAGTACGTGCTGGCGGCGCGGACGGCGGGCAAGTCGAAAGCCCTGATCTCGATCCAGCACATCCTGCCCAATCTGATGAGCCTTCTGGTCGTGCAGGCGGCGATTCAGTTCGCCGTCGGCATCGTGGCCGAGGCCGGGCTGTCCTATGTCGGGCTCGGCGCCCAGCCGCCCATGCCCAGCTGGGGCCGGATGCTGGCCGAGGCCCAGACCATGATCGGCTTCGCCCCCTGGCTGGCTGTCATGCCGGGTCTGGCCATCTTCGTGACCGTGCTGGGCCTCAGCCTGACCGGCGACGGCCTGCGCGACCGGCTCGACCCGCGCGTTCAGGAGCGTCGGGCGTGAGCGTCCTCGACATTCGCGACCTGAGCCTGTCGATCGGTTCGACGCCGATCCTCAAGGCCGTCAGCCTGTCCGTCGCCCCCGGCGAGATCCTCGGCCTGGTCGGCGAAAGCGGCTCGGGCAAATCCATGACCGCCCTGGCGATCCTCGGCCTGACGCCGCCACGCGCCACGATCAGCGGCGAGATTCGTCTGAATGGTCGGTTGATCTCGAACGCCTCCGACGCCGCCCTGTGTCAGGTGCGGGGCCGCGACGTCGGCGTCATCTTTCAGGAGCCGATGACGGCCCTGAACCCCGTCATGACCATTGGCGATCAGGTCGCCGAGACGGTGCGCCTGCACAAGGGCTTCTCCCGCAAGCAGGCCCTGGCCGTCGCCCGCGCCGTTCTGGACCGTGTCGGCCTGCCCGCCGAGCGCTTCCCGCTGGGCCGCTTCCCGCACGAACTGTCGGGCGGTCAGAGGCAGCGCGTGGCTATCGCCATCGCCATCGCCCTGACGCCCAAGCTGCTGATCGCGGACGAGGCCACCTCGGCGCTTGACGTCATCGCCCAGGCGCAGATTCTCGACCTGCTGAAACGTCTGGCGCGCGAGGACGGCATGGGGCTGATCCTCATCGCGCACGACCTGGCTGTCGTGGCCGACACCGCCGACCGCGTGGCGGTGATGAAGGACGGCGAACTGGTCGAACAGGCGCCCGCCGCCCGCATCCGCAGCGGCCTGAGCCATCCCTATTCGCAGCGTCTGCTGGCCCATGCGACCCACATTCCCAGGCGCACCCGTCAACCGGATTTGGACGCCGCGCCAGTGCTTCAGGTCGAGGGCCTGGTGCGCGAATACCCGCGCCCCCGCCCCCTGTTCGGCAAGGCGGTTCCCTTCCGGGCGGTCGATCAGGTCAGCCTGTCGATCCAGCCGGGCGAGAGCATCGGCCTGGTCGGCGAGAGCGGCTGCGGCAAGTCCACCCTGCTGCGCGCCATCCTGGCGCTCGAAACGCCGCAAGGCGGCGGCGTTCGGGTCAAGGGCCGCGACCTCACCGCCGCCCGCGACGCCGCGCTGAAATCCATCCGCCGCGACATTCAGGTGGTGTTCCAGGACCCTTACGGCAGCTTCGACCCGCGCTGGAAGGTCAGCGACCTGGTGGCCGAGAACTTCCATCTGCTGGACGCCCGCCCCAGCCCAACTGAGACGCGCCGTCGTGTCGATGAAATGCTGGAGCGCGTCGGCCTGAAAAGCAGTGCCGCAGACCGATATCCGCACGAGTTCTCGGGCGGTCAGCGCCAACGCATCGCCATCGCCCGCGCCCTGATCACCGAACCTTCGATCCTCTGTCTGGACGAACCTGTTTCGGCGCTGGACGTCTCGATCCGGGCGCAGATTCTCGACCTGCTGGCCGATCTGTCGAACCGCCTGGGCCTGTCCTACCTGTTTGTGAGCCACGACCTTTCCGTGGTGCGCGCCGTGACGGACCGGGTCTTGGTCATGCAGTCCGGGCGGATTGTGGAACAGGGCGACACGGCGGCCCTCTTCGCAGCCCCATCGCATCCATATACGCAGAAACTTCTGGCGGCGACGCCGGATCTGGTCCGCAATAGCGCTCTGGAAAAGGAAATCGCCGGATGAACCGCAGAACCGTACTCGGCTCGGCCCTGATCGGCGCCGCCGCCTCAGCAGCGGGCGCCGCCAGCGCCCAGCCCGCGGCCCGCACCGCCGCCCGAGCTGCCGGCCGCACCGGGCCGCTGAACCTGATCACCGATGTCGAGGGCATCAAGATCGGTCAGGCCCATGACGCGGGCGTCCGCACCGGCGTCACGGTCATCCTGGCCGAGAAACCTGCGGTCGCCGCCGTGGACGTGCGCGGCGGCGGTCCCGCCGGTCGCGAGACCGACGTGCTGAAGCCCGAAAACCTGGTGCAGGAGGTGGACGCCATCGTCCTGTCCGGCGGCTCGGTTTACGGCCTGGCCGCGGGCGACGGCGTCGCCGCCTGGATGGGAATGCGCGGGCGCGGCTACGGCATGGGGGGCGCGCCGGGCGTGCCGCCTTCGCCCATCGTGCCAGCTGCCTGCCTCTATGACCTCGCCAACGGCGGAAACAAGAAGTGGGAGATGGACCCGCCCTATCGCGGCCTCGCCGTCGCGGCGCTGGAGGCGGCCGGCGATCGCTTCGACCTGGGCACGGCCGGCGCAGGCTACGGCGCCTCGGCGGGCGCGCTGAAGGGCGGGATCGGTTCGGCTTCAGCCGTCATGGCCTCGGGCTGGACGGTCGGCGCCATCGTGGCGGTCAACAGCGTCGGCTCGGTCGTGGCGCCCGGCGGCAAGAGCTTCTGGGCTGCCCCCTATGAGATCGGCGACGAGTTCGGCGGTCTGGGCTCATCGGGCCTGCACGCCTCGGCCGAAGACTGGGGCCCGGCCAAGTTCCGCCCCCAACCGCGTGAAAACACCACCCTGGCCTGTATCGCCACCGACGTCGCACTGACCCGGGTCGAATGCCAGCGCCTCGCCATCATGGCCCAGGACGGGCTGGCCCGCGCCATCCGCCCGGCCCACGCTCCTTACGACGGCGACACCCTGTTCTGCCTGTCCACCGGCAAGAAGGTCATCGACGACCCCGCCATGCGCCAGATCGCCGTCGCCCAACTGGGCAATGTCGCCGCCGACGTCCTGGCCCGCGCCATCGCGCGCGGCGTCTATCACGCCGCCAACTACGAAGGTCAGACCGGCCAGACCTGGCGGGAGCTGTAAGCTCCCGCCAGAGGGCTTTAGCGGACGCCCAGCGCCAGGGCGTCAGGCCGACGCGTGTCCGCCGCCCCGAGGAAGCGGTCGCCCTCGATCATGATGGACTGGGTGCTGCCCATGGTCATGGACGGGCGGACCGTGTGGCCGCGCTCGCGCAGCAGGCGTTCGACGTCGGGCGAGAAGCCGCCTTCCAGTTCCAGCGGGCTGTCGCCGCCGCCCTGATTCAGGCGCGGACGCATGGCCGCCTCGGCGATGTTCAGCTGGTGGTCGATGACGTTGGAGATCAGCTGGACCATGGTGGCGATGATGTAGCCGCCGCCGGGCGTGCCGGTGACAATCCAGGGCTTGTCGTCGTCAAACACGATCATCGGCGTGATGGTCGAACCCAGACGCTTGCCCGGCGCCGGCGAGTTCGGCTCGCCGTTTCTGCCCCACGAGAAGTTGTCGAGCGAGTTGTTCAGCAGAATGCCCGTCCCCACCGGGGCCACGTGGGCGCCGTAGGAGTTGGACAGGGTATAGGTGTTCGACACCGCATTGCCGTGGGCGTCGGCCACCGAATAGTGGGTCGTGTCCTGGCTCTCGTACGGATAGGGGTTGCCCTCCGGGATGTCGGCGGCGGCCAGCGAGCGATCCATTGCAATCAGCTTGACCCGTTCGGCGGCGAATTCCTTGCTGGCCAAGCCCTGCGCGGGCGTCGTCCACTGCGGCGCGCCGCCGATCAGACGACGGTCCGACGAGACGATCTTCATCGCCTCCGAGATCAGGTGCAGGCTATCGACGCTGCCCCAGCGCAGCTCGCGCATGGGGAAGTGCTCCAGCAGGTTCAGCCCCTCGGCGACGCTGACGCCCGAAGCGGTCGGCGGCATGTAGGCGATGCGGTGATCGCGATAGGTGGACCAGATCGGGGCGGTCACATCGGCGCGATAATCAGCCAGGTCCTGCGCGTCCATGATCCCGCCGCCGGCGCGCACGCCCTCGACGATCTTCTGGGCCAGTTCGCCACGATAGAAGGCGTCGGCGCCGCCCTGCTGCACCTGACGCAGGCTCCAGGCCAGCTGGGGCTGCTTGAACCGTTCGCCCGCGCGATAGGGGGTGCCGTCGGGCTTCAGATAGGCTTCGCGGGCGCCTGGATCGTTGGCCAGGACCGTGGCGCGACCCGCCGTGGCGTCCGCCTCGCCGTCCGAGAGGATGACGCCGTCCTCGGCCAGCTTGACCGAAGGGGCCACGACCTGAGCCCAGCTCAGGGCGCCGAAACGCTTGTGCGCCTCCCACATGCCCGCAACCGTGCCCGGCACCGAGACGTTGCGGAAGCCGGACGGCGCCCGGCGGTCGAACTTGCCGTTGTCGTCCAGCAGCAGGTCCGGCGTCGTCGCGCGCGGGGCCGTGCCGTAATAGTTGATGGCGATGTCCTGGGCCGGGCGATCCGCCGTCGCCGCCATGTGGACGATCATGTAGCCGCCGCCGCCGATATTGCCCGCGCGCGGCAGGGTCACAGCTTCGGCGAAGGCCACGGCCACGGCGGCGTCCACGGCGTTGCCGCCCTGTTTCAGGATGTCGACGCCGACCTGCGTCGCCACGGCGCTCTGGCTCACCACCATGCCGCCGCGTCCCACCGTAGGGCTGTGAATCTGGCCGTAGCTGACGATGTCCCCGCCGCTGCCGACCGCGGGGCGGGTCGGGACCGCCGCCTGCTGGGCGAGAGCCGGCAAGCCGAGAAGCAGCGCCGCCGAGGCGACCGCCATGGACTTCAACAAGTGAGAACGCATCGCCACCCCGTCATACTAAAAACCCCGGAGCGCCACCTTCCGCCCCTCCGGCCAAGCCGTGCGCGCCCAAAACATCAGCGCAGCGCATGAAGCGGAAGCGTTAGCATTCCACAAAACGACACTTCAAGGCTATAAAATGTAAGTTTCGCCTACCCGAACTCAAATAACGGCAATATTTTTGCGCTCTTTGATTGACGCCGACAATGTGACCGCTTCTAGTCAAATCTGCGGCCTCAAGACCAATAGTCGGTCAAAAGAACTCCTCGCCTGGCGATGGAACGGTCGCGTGTTCCAACTTCGGCCATTGGCCGGCGGACCCTAGGGGGGGTCCGATTTCATCTCGGGGATTACCAGTACAATGCGAGCGACGTTCGCTACACACCGACGCCTTAAGACGGCCATGCTGGCCACCACGGCCCTGTTCAGCCTGGCCACCGCCGCCGCCGCCGCCGCGCAGGACGTCCCGCAGGAAGAAGCCACTCAGATCGATGAAATCGTCGTCGTCGGCTCCCAGATTCGCGGCGCCAAGGTGACCGCCGCCCTGCCCGTCACCGTCATCGGTGAAGAAGAGATCATGGCCGCCGCCCCGACCTCGGGCGACGATCTGTTCCGCTCGATCCCGCAAATGGGCGACGTGACGTTTAACTCCTCCTACCTGCCGGGGACCTCGAACTCGGCCCGTGGCGACACCGGCTCGGTCAATCTGCGCAGCCTCGGCATCGGCAACACCCTGGTGCTGCTGAACGGTCGTCGCGTCGTCGGCCATCCGACCTCGCAGGCCAACGAACACCTGGTTCCGGTGCTGACCTACAACACCAACGCCATTCCGGTGTCGGGCCTCAAGCGCATGGAAGTGCTGCGTGACGGCGCCGCCGCCATCTATGGCGCCGACGCCGTGGCCGGCGTGGTCAACACCGTCCTGCGCGACGACATGACCGACTGGACCGTCTCGACCCAGTACGGCGGCGCCGAAGGCACCGGCATGCGCGAAATGAATGTCTCGGTCTACGGCGGCAAGGACATCCAGGACGGCCGCGGCAACGTCTCGCTGTTCTTCAACTATGACCACCGCGACGAGCTGAACACGCTGGATCAGGAATACACCCGCTCGAACAATATCACGGACCTGTTCGCCGGCACCGGCTTCGAGAACAACAGCAGCCTGAACGCCACCTCCGCTCTGGCTCCGTGGGGCCGCTTCACAGTGCGCGGCTCGGGTGCGACCATCGGTTCGACCCCCGTCACCGCCTTCACCGTCATTCCGGGCACCCACAAGGATTGCTTCAAGCAGATCGGCGACGGCCTATGCGTCACCAACACCGCCAACCTGCCGTCGGACCTGAACGCCGACACCCCCGCCATGGGCCTGACGGTCATGCCGGAAGTCGACCGCTTCAACCTGTTCCTGACCGGCAAGTATCAGATAAACGACGCGATCGAAGCTTTCGGTGAACTGGGCGGCTACCAAGCCAAATCGCAAGCCTGGCAAGAGCCGATCAGCACAGCCTCGGGCGTCAGCTTCATCATCCCGGGCACTAGCTATTATAACCCGCTGGACGGCGCCCAGAACCTGACCCTGACCGGCTACCGCTTCTCGGACATGGGTCCGATCAGCGTCGCTGTCACCAACCGGCAGTTCCGCGTTCTGGGCGGTCTGCGCGGCGACTGGAAGGGCTGGAACTGGGAATCGGCGTTGATGTGGTCGGAAGCGACCGCCAAGGACGTGTCGGACAACATCTCAGCCACCAAGCTGCAGGAATGGGCCGCCAAGTCGACCCCGGACGCCTACAACTTCTTCAACGGCGGCTCGCTGACCAACCCGACCGTGGGTGACGATATCCCGTCGAACCAGGCCGCTCTGGACGCCATTCGCGTGGACATGGTTCGTCGCACCAAGACCGAACTGGGCCTGTGGGACTTCAAGATCTCGCGTCCGGATATCTATCAACTGCCGGCCGGCCCTGTCGGCGTCGCCGCCGGTATCGAGGTCCGCACCGAAACCCAGCTGGACGACCGCGACAGCCGCATCGACGGCACGATCCGATACACCAATCTGGCCGGTGTTGTTTCGTCTGACCTGATCAACCAGTCGGAAAATCCGGACACCTACGGCGAACGTGACGTCTTCTCGGCCTTTGCCGAAATCGCCGCACCGCTGGTATCGCCGGAAATGGGCGTGCCGCTGGTCCACAACCTCGAAGTCCAGATCGCTGGCCGCTTCGAGGAGTATTCGGACTTCGGTTCGGTCGCCAAGCCCAAGTTCGCTGCGGCCTGGGACATCGTTGACGGCTTCCGCATCCGCGGCTCGTGGGCCCAAGGCTTCCGTGCTCCGAACCTGGAGCAGATCAACGCCACGGTCATCACCCGTTCGAACCAGAGCATCGACTGGATCTACTGCGAAGCCCTGCGCGTCCAGAGCGGCTTGCTGACCACCGCCAACGGCTCTGTGGTCGACAACACCCTGCGTGCCTGCGGCGCGTCGATGACTTCCAAGGTCGCCTCGGCCTTCCGTCCGGACTTCAATCAGAACCACGCCCGAAAATCGACCCAGGAGCGTCGCTCGGGTAATCCGGACCTGAAGCCGGAAGAGTCCGAAACCGTCTCGCTGGGTCTGGTCGTCCAGCCGCGCTTCATCCCCTCAAACCTGGGTGACTTCACCTTCACCGCCGACTGGTGGCAGGTGAAGCAAGAGGGCATGGTTGGCCTGTTCCGCGGTCAAAATGCTGTGACGCTGGACTACCTGCTGCGCAAAAACGGCTCGTTCAATCCGAATGTTGTCCGCGCCGATCCGACCGCAGCCGACAACGCCATCTTCGCAGACTCGGGCCTCGCGGCTGCTGGTGAGATTCTTTACATCAAGGACGCCTACACCAACCAACAGCCGCAAACGGTTGAAGGTCTGGACCTGGGCCTGATGTGGCGCCTGCGCGGCGACGAGTACGGTGACTTCAACGTCAACCTGAACGTCTCGCACCTGATCAAGTATTCCCTGGACATGGCGCCGGACACGCAGATGCTGGCCGACGCACAAGCCTCGGGCGAGCTGGACGAAGCCGTCTTCCTGTCGGGCTCCTTCGGCGACATGATCGCCGACTTTGGCCGTCCCGAATGGAAATGGTCGCTGTCGGCCACATGGCGCAAGGATGCTTGGACGGTCGGAGCCTTCACCCAGTACATCTCGTCACTCTATGACGACAGCCTGACCAACTCGGCCGGCGACTACTGGACGGTCGACTCGACCATCACCGCCAACCTCTATGCCGAGTACGTCTTCGACGGCGCCAGGTTCAGCGAGGCTCTGGCCGACACGGCTGTCCGCGTCGGCGTCCGCAACATCACCGATGAGCAGCCCCCGCTGGCCAGCGGCGGCTATGTCGGCGCCGTCTATCAGCCCTATGGTCGCTACTGGTACGCCAGCATCCGCAAGACCTTCTAGTCGGTCTTGATCCTATCGGGCGGAAGGCGAGCGATCGTCTTCCGCCCTTTTCTGTTTCGACGTCTGTTGTGGAGTTCCCGATGAAACCCGTCTCGATGCGCGCCCTCATGCTCGCCGCCGCCCTGACCACGCTGAGCGCCCCGGTCGTCGCCGCCGAGCTGTCGCCTCAGGCTCGCGCCCAGATCACCGGCACGGTCGAACGCAACCAGCCCGCGCTCGATCACGCCGCGCTCGAAATCTGGAAGTTCGCGGAGCTAGGCTATCAGGAGACGCAGAGCTCCACCCTATTGCAGGGCCAGCTGACCGAGGCCGGCTTCACCGTCACGCCGGGCATCGCCAACGAACCCACCGCCTTCCTGGCCAGCTTCAAGAACGGCGACGGCCCGGTCATCGCGGTCCTGGCCGAATATGACGCCCTGCCCGGCCTGTCGCAGACCCTGAACCCGGTCCAGGAATCGGCCGGCGGACACGCGGGCCACGGCTGCGGCCACAACCTGTTCGGCGCGGCCTCGGTCCACGCGGCCATCGCGGTCAAGGACTGGATGGTCGCCAACAACATCAAGGGCGAACTGCGCGTCTATGGCACGCCCGCCGAAGAAGGCGGCTCGGGCAAGGTCTATATGGTCCGCGACGGCCTGTTCAACGACGTCGACGTGGCGGTTCACTGGCACCCCGGCAACGTCAACAGCGCCCGCCAGGGCGACACCATGTCCAACGTCTCTGGCAAGTTCCGCTTCTACGGCGTCTCGTCCCACGCCGCCGCCGCGCCTGAAAAGGGCCGCTCGGCGCTGGACGGCGTCGAGGCCATGAACGCCATGGTCAACCTGATGCGCGAGCACGTGCCCGACCGCACCCGCATTCACTACGCCATCACCGACGGGGGCAAGGCGCCCAACGTCGTCCCCGCCTATGCCGAGAGCTACTACTACGTCCGCCACAACGACCCGCAGATCGTCCGCGACGTGCTGGAGCGGGTGAAAAAGGCGGCTGAAGGCGCGGCGCTGGGCACCGGCACCCGCGTCGAGTTCGAGGCCATCGGCGGCGTCTATTCCATGCTGCCGAACGAAGCCCTGATGACCGTCATGGACCGCAACCTGCGCCATGTCGGCGGCATCACCTGGACGCCCGAGGAAATCGCCCTGGCGACCGAAATCCAGAAGACCCTGCCGACCAAGCCCGACCTGGCCAGCGTCGGCACGATCGAACCGGCGGTGATCGGCGGCGACTTCGGCGGCTC
The DNA here is from genome assembly GCF_013386595.1 of Brevundimonas sp. P7753. NCBI lineage: Bacteria > Pseudomonadati > Pseudomonadota > Alphaproteobacteria > Caulobacterales > Caulobacteraceae > Brevundimonas > Brevundimonas sp. P7753. The sequence goes on from NZ_JACARP010000028.1 coordinate 36,323, forward strand.
GACCGACGTCTCGGACGTGTCGTGGGTCGCGCCGACGGTCGGCCTGTCCACCGCCACCTTCGTCCCCGGCTCGGCGGGCCACTCCTGGCAGAACGTCGTGGCCGCCGGTTCGACCATCGGCCTGAAGGGCGCGCATCTGGCCGCCAAGACCCTGGCCCTGACCACCGCCGAACTGTTCCAGAGCCCCGACACCATCGCCACCGCCAAGGCCGAGTTCGACCGTCGTCGCGGCCCCGACTTCCAGTACGAGGCCCTGCTGGGCGACCGCGCCCCGGCGCTCAACTACCGCGACTGAACCGCCACTTCATCAGCAGCACCCCGGTCGCCATGACCAGCGCACAGGCGTTGGCCACGGCGACCGGCCAGGCGTCGATCATCACACCATAGGCCGTCCACAGGACGAAGCAGGTCACGGTCAGGGAATAGGTCTTCAGCGACACGCTGGAGGCGTCCCGCGTCTTCCAGATCTTGATCATCTGCGGCGCGAAACTAGTGATGGAACATAGCGCCGCCGCCGTGCCGACGACGTTGGCGATCAGATCGCTCATGCTCCCGCCTTTGACACGGAACGTTTCGCCCGAGCTTTCGGCGGCTGCTCGGCCTCTATCTCTTCGGCGCGCGCGGCGGGCTTGCCGGTGATCGCCCGCGCCGGCTTGCCCGCATGGATGGCCAGCGCCCGCTGCTCCACCTCGTTCAGGATGACGGCCAGTTCCTTGTCGGTCAGATGCTCAATGCCGATGAAGCGGGCGTCTGCTTTCCTGACTGCATAGATCAGCTCGTCCATCTTGGCGTGCATGGCCGCCGCGTCTCGGTTCTGGGTGCTCTGGATCAGGAAGACCATCAGGAAGGTGATGATGGTGGTGCTGGTGTTGATCACCAGCTGCCAGGTCTCGCTGAACCCGAATAGCGGCCCCGTCCCCGCCCACACCAGGACCAGAAGCAGACAAGCGATGAAGGTCCACGGCCGCCCGGTGATCTTGGCGGTCGCACTGGCGAAACGGTTGAACAGTTTTTCCATGACCGTTTAACCCGTCTGAATGGCCGAGGTTGCTCAGGGCAGAGGCGGCGGTCGGCGTTCGCGCGTCGCCCGCTCATAGGCATGGCCCAGCGACAGAATGCGGGCGTCGTCCCATTTCCCGCCGATGAAGCTGAGACCCACCGGCATGCCGCGATCAAAGCCCATCGGCACGGTCAGGTGCGGATAGCCCGCCACCGCCGACAGTCGGCTGGCCGACCCCTGCATCTCATCCTCGTCCTTGGGATCATTGGTCCAGGCGCGCGAGGTTGTGGGCGCGATCAGGGCGACCACGCCATGTTCGGCCATCATCCGGTCGATCCCGTCCGGTCCCGCCGCCTTCAGCGATTTCGCCCGCGCCTCGACATAGGCGGGATCGCTCAGCCCCCCGGTCGCCTGGGCCCGCTCGAACAGGTCCTGCCCGAACAGCACCAGTTCGCGCGGCTCAGCGGCGTTGAAGGCGATGACGTCGGCGAGGGTCCGCGTTTTCACCTGCGTCGGGTCGGTCGAGGCCAGATAGGCGTTCAGGTCGTGCTTCAGCTCGGTCAGCAGAACGGTCAGCTCCCACCCGCCGATGGCCGGCAGATCGGCTGGCCCTTGCTCGATCTCCACCACCTCGGCCCCGGCGGCGCGCAGGGCGGCCAGAGCCCGCTCGAAATCGGCCCGCGTCTCAGCGGAATAGGAGGGCAGCAGGAAGCGCATGACGCCGATCCGGGCGCCGCGCAGGCTGTTCGCATCCAGCGCCGCGCGATAGTCGACCTTGCGCGCGTCCGCCTCAAGCGTGGCGGGGTCGGCGGGATCGCTGCCCGCGATGACGGTCAGGACGATGGCGGCGTCCTCGACCGTCGTGGCGATGGGGCCGGCGGTGTCCTGCGAATGGCTGATCGGGACGATGTGGGTGCGGCTGACCAGACCCACGGTCGGCTTGAACCCGACCACGCCGTTGACTGCGGCGGGACAGGTGATCGCCCCGTCCGTCTCGGTGCCTATGGCGACGGGCGCCAGGCCGATGGCCACGGCCGTCGCGCTGCCCGAGGACGACCCGCAGGGCGTCCGTTCGGGGGCGTAGGGGTTGCGGGTCTGACCCCCGACCGCGCTCCAGCCGCTGATGGAATCCGACGCGCGGATATTGGCCCACTCCGACAGATTGGTCTTGCCGAGGATGATCGCGCCGGCGTCGCGCAGCCTCGCCACCAGAGGCGCATCACGACCCGGCGCATTGGCGGCCAGGGCCAGCGAACCCGCCGTCGTCGGCATGTCGCGGGTCTCGATGTTGTCTTTCAGCAGGATGGGAAGGCCGTCCAGATAACCCTCGCCCTCGCCTTTCGACCAGCGGATGTCCGACACCAGCACCACCAGGGCATTGGGAGCGACACCCTCGCCCGCCCCCTGGTCGACCCGCAGCGCCCAAGCTGGGTGGCCCGGTCCGTAGATGGCCATGTCGTCGACGATCTTCGCCGCCGTGGGAGGTACGTATCCGACTCCCGCGACAGCCGGATCATTCTTGACCCCAGCGCACGCCGTCAGCGCCAGGGCGCTGACGGCGGCGGCGATCAGTCCGCCTTTTCGGGCGCCCGCGTACCAATGGTGCGGTCGAGGAAGTCGAGGTAGGTGCGCCATAGGTGAAGCTGCCTCTCGTTGCCACGCACGCCGTGGCGCTGTCCGGGATAGAGCATGGTCTCGAACGGGATGCTCTTGGCCTGAAGACCGTCCAGCACCCGCGTGGTGTTCTCGAAGATGACGTTGTCGTCGGCCATGCCGTGCAGCAGCAGCAGACGTCCGGTCAGGTTGTCGAGACGGCCCAGCACGTCCGACGCGGCATAGCCTTCCACATTCGCCTGCGGCGTCGACATGTAACGCTCGGTATAGGCCGTGTCGTAGAGGCTCCACTCGGTCGGCGGTGCGCCGGCCAGGGCAGAGGCCAGACCCATCCTGGGCTCGGTCAGGGCCATCAAGCTCATGAAGCCGCCGTAGGACCAGCCCATCATGGCGATGCGGCTGTCATCGACGTAGGGCAGCGACCGCAGATAGTCGGCGGCGATGACCTGATCCTCGATCTCCGGCTGCCCCATCTTCAGATAGAGGGCCTGCTTGAAGGCCGCCGAACGGTCGCCCTCGCCCCGGTTGTCCAGGCGGAAGACGATGTAGCCGGCCTCGGTCAGCAACTGGTTGGTCGCCCCCTGCCAGCCGTTCTTCACGCCGCCGCCGGAGGGGCCGCCATAGACCTGCATGACGACCGGATAGGTCTTGGTCGGGTCAAAGTCCGGCGGCGTGGTCATCTGCCACATCAGCGTCTCGCCGTGGCTTTGCAGCGTGCCGAAGGTGGGCTTCTGCTGGCGCTCGGCATAGGGCCAGAAGGGGTGGCCGGGTTGCAGCTTGTTTTCCTCGATCCAACGCACGCGCGTGCCGTCGATGCTGTACAGCGCTGACTGCGGCGGGGTGTTCACGTCGGTATAGTTGCCGACATAGGCCGTGCCCGTGTCGTTGACCGAAGCACTCCACCAGCCGCCGCGCGGCGTGACCTCGGTCGGCGTGCCCGTCCGCTTGTAGCTGGCGCGGAACAGCTGCTGCTCGATCGGGTATTCCTTGCCGTCGCGCATGGAGGCGGTGAAGAAGACCTCGCCCGTCGTCGGATTGACGCCCGCCAGCGACTTGACCGGATAGTTCCCCTGCGTGATCGCGCGCAGTCGGCGACCGTCGCGATTATAGAGATAGAGGTGGTTCCAGCCGCTCTCTTCCGACGACCAGATGAAGTTGCCGTCCTCCAGCGCCTTGAAGCTGTGGCTCAGCGGCACCCAGGCGTCGGAGCGTTGGGTGGCGATGACGCGGCTGGCGCCCGTGGTCGGATCGACGCTCAGCAGCTCCAGCGTCTTCTGGTCGCGCGACAGGCGCTGGACGTACAGAGTCCGCCCGTCCTTGGCCCAGTTGACGCGGGCCAGATAGATGTCGGCGTTGGCGCCCAAGTCGACCTTGACCCGTTTACCGGCCTGCACGTCCTGGACATAGAGCTCGACCACGGCGTTGGGACGCCCGGCGCGCGGATAGCGCTGCTCGATCACCGAGGCGCCGCCGCCGGTGATGTCCAGGCGCGGAATGATGTCGACGGTGCTTTCGTCCGTGCGTTGCAGGGCGATGAAGCGCTCATCCGGGCTCCACCAGTAGCCGGTGTCGCGATCCAGCTCTTCCTGGGCGATGAACTCGGCCGTGGCCCAGGTGATCAGGCCGTCGCCGTCGTTCGTGATCGCCTGTTCAGCGCCCGAGGCCAGGTCCAGCACGACCAGATCCTGATCCCGCACGAAGCTGACGAATGAACCCTTGGGCGAGACCTTGGCGTCGATTTCGTCGGCGGCGGTCTCGGTCAGGCGGCGCACGCTGCTGTCGGCGCGGTTGGCCAGGAAGATGTCGCCTTCCAGCGGGGCCAGGATGTAGCGGCCCTGCTCGTCCCACGAATATTCCACCACGCCGCGCGCCGAGATCCGCATCCGCTCGCGCCGCGCCTTCTCGGCCTCGGACAGTTCGCCCGCGTCGGGGACCAGGGCCCGCGCGTCGATCAGCTTGAACGGCTCGCCGCCCGCAACCGGGGCGGCCCACAGGTCCAGCACGTCGACGTCGTCCTCGCGCGAACGCAGGAAGGCCAGCAGCTCGCCGTCCGGCGACAGGCTGACGCCCTTGGCCACCGGCCCCGACAGGGACGGATTGGCGAAGACCCGCTCTACCGTCAGGATCGAGGACGCCGGCGCGGTCGCCGCCGGGGGCGACGCGGTCTGCGGGCTGGATTGGGCGAAGGCCGAGGTCGCAGCCATCAGGATCGTCGAAGCAAGAAGGAATGTGCGCATGACGGCGAAGCTAGAGGCGAAATCTTCCGCCGTCATTCCTTTTTACGGCGCCGCGCCGCAGCAAATTCCGATGGTCGAAAGCGGTCAGCCATCCTAACTCGACGCCCTATCCATCTGATCTGAAACGACTTCCCTATCCCTACCGCGTCATTTGCTCGCCTTGGTCCGCGTCCAGCCTATCCTGCGTGCGTTCTTTGACATCACCGCCCGCGCCCGCCGCCGCTTCAGGTTCCGCGCCCCTCCTCCAACCGCCCCGAGCCATTGCACCATTTGGACTGTTTTTTTTCGCCGCAGGGTGCAATGGCGACTGCGACGCCCGCGAGCCTTTCGCAATCGCTCGCGACCGCCTAGGTAGTCGCCATGTCTGACGCCTCCCCCGCCGCGCCGCCCGTCAAGGCCAGCCCGTTCCACGACCTCGAGGTCCTGTGGGTCCGCCACTGGACCGACCAGCTGTTCAGCTTCGCCCTGAAACGGCCCGAGGATTTCCGCTTCCGCTCGGGCGAGTTCGTCATGATCGGCCTGCCGGGCGAAGACGGCGGTAAGCCGGTCCTGCGCGCCTATTCCATCGCCTCGCCCTTCTGGGCCGAGGAGCTGGAGTTCTTCTCGATCAAGGTGGCCGACGGCCCGCTGACCTCGCGCCTGCAGAAGATCCAGCCCGGCGACCGCGTCCTGATGGGCAAGAAGCCGACCGGGACCCTGGTGCTGGACGCCCTGACCGGCGGCGAACGTCTGTGGCTGATCGGCACGGGCACCGGCCTGGCGCCCTGGCTGTCGGTGGCGCGTGATCCCGAGACCTATTCACGTTTCAAGCAGGTCATCGTCTGCCACACGGTGCGCAATGTCGCCGACCTAGCCTATCGCGACTTCTTCACCCATGAAATCCACGACGATCCCCTGATCGGCGACGAGGCCAGGGCTCAGCTGACCTATTATCCGACCGTGAC
>NZ_JACARP010000028.1:42135-42620 GCF_013386595.1 Brevundimonas sp. P7753
GCGTCATGCTGTGCGGCGCCATGGCCATGATCAAGGAGACCGGCGAACTGCTGGAAACCTATGGCCTGAAAGAAGGCTCGAACGCCGAGCCCGGCGACTATGTTCTGGAGCGCGCCTTTGTCGGCTGATCTGATGACCTCTCCCAAGACCGTGACCATCGACGACCGCAAGGCCCCGGAAGACTGCGCCAGCATGATCGACGTGCGCCGGGGCGTGGACGCCCTGGACCGCGCGCTGGTGACGCTGCTGGCCGAGCGTCAGCGCTACATGGACGCCGCCGCCCGCATCAAGCCGAACCGCGACGCTGTCTTCGACCAGGCCCGCATCGACGACGTGGTGGCCAAGGTCCTGGCCGCCGCTGAACCCGCGGGCCTGTCGCCCGACATCGCCGAGCCGGTCTGGCGCCTGCTGATCGACCGCTGCATCGCCCACGAGTTCGCCAAGTACGACGCCACGCGGGGTTAATTTCCTTCTCCCCTTGAGGG
>NZ_JACARP010000251.1:0-503 GCF_013386595.1 Brevundimonas sp. P7753
CGAGGGGGAGGGCTTAGACGGGCGCCTTCTCCGCCCAGCCCACACATCCAAACCGCCTAATCCCTTGCCCCACAAGGGATCGCCGTCCCGCCACGCCCTTTCAGCGCGCCCTACCTGCCGCCGCCCCTACCCTCTCGGACATGAGCATTCATTCCGAAAGCCCGGCTCCGGCCCGCACCCGCCGCTCCACCGAACTCTGGGCCCGGGCCCGCGCCGACTATCTGGCCGGCGGCAGCGCCCCCGAGGTGTGCGAGCGCCATGGCCTCAGCCTCTCGACCTTCCGCCACCGCGCCCGCGTCGAGGGCTGGCGCCGCGCCGACCAGATCGAAACCCCTGTGGACGCGCCCTTCGTCTATGAGCGCGAGTACGACCCCGGCGACTGGCGCAACTTCGCCGAGGAACTGGATCGTCCCGCCCCCGTCGAGGGCATGAGGCCGCCCGCCGCGCCAGACCCCGCCGCCTACGAAGTCCACGACGGCTTCTGCGCCCGCCCGCCCCGCATC
>NZ_JACARP010000252.1:0-268 GCF_013386595.1 Brevundimonas sp. P7753
AGCCGCCAGGCGTAGGGACGGCCCTCGGCCAGCAGATGGGCTTCGTCTTCGGGCGCGTGGGGGCCGGGGCGGACGGCTTCGGCGGGGCCGTGCGGGGCGTCGCCGATGGCGTCGAGTATGTCCTTGCGGGTGCGGAAGCAGCGGTAAAGCAGGCCGCGCGCGCCCAAGGCGTCGATGACGGCGGCGTAGTCGGCCAGATGCTCGGACTGGCGTCGCACCGGGGTTTCCCAGTCGAGGCCCAGCCAGGCCAGGTCCTCGAAGATGGCGG
>NZ_JACARP010000252.1:291-537 GCF_013386595.1 Brevundimonas sp. P7753
CGAAGCGGGTGGCGAACATCGGCGCAGCCTAGCGGTTTCCGGCCGTGGTCAGAATGGGGGACAAGCGCCCTCTTTCCGAAGGGCGACAGGCGGGCCTAGCATGAGGCATGGCCATTGCTCCCTCCGCCTCCTCCATCGCCGCCGCCCGCGAGGCCCTGGCCGCCGCCGATCCGGCGCTGGCGCGGGCCCACGCCTCGACGCCGGTGTTCGAGTGGCGGCTGCGCCCCGGCGGCTACGAGGGCCTGT
>NZ_JACARP010000253.1:0-619 GCF_013386595.1 Brevundimonas sp. P7753
CTACGAGCCGATGTTCAGGGGCACGATCAATTCGACTACGGTCTATCCCCGTGTCGTCGTGCAGCGTGTATTGGAGCTGAAAGCCGCCGCAGTGGTCTTCGCGCACCAGCACCCCTCGCGTGTCACTGAGCCGTCGAGCGCCGATCGTGCGCTGACCCAGCAACTGCAGGCAGCGCTGGCGCTGATCGATGTTCGGGTACTGGATCACATCATCGTTGGCCAGGGGATTACGTACTCCTTCGCGGACCACAGCTTGCTGTAGCGCATCGTTCATTGATCACAACGGGGGCTTCGGCCTCCGTTTCTTCCTTGCCCCGAAGCAAGCAGGTATGCGGGGTGTCCGCGATGCGCATTGTTTGTGGGGGCTGCACCGGATTCGGCGTTTGACTATGGCCCTGATCAACTTCCGGGGCACGTGTCATGCCAGCATCTTTTCCCAGGTTCGCGCCAAGCTGGCGAGCCCTTGGCCTGGCCGTTGCACTGCCGGTGTCCTTGGGTGTCTTTAGTTCGGCTCCATTCCCTGCCGATGTGCTGGTCATCACCGACAGCCGCCATCCGGTCAAGACCATGGCCGGCGAGCGGCTGATCGAGTTGGACGAAGCGCACCGGATCGAAGCGG
>NZ_JACARP010000003.1:0-46470 GCF_013386595.1 Brevundimonas sp. P7753
CCCCTGTCCCCGCCCATCCGGCCCCAGGTCGTGGCCATCGGCGGTTCTACGGGTGCGCCGCCCGCCCTGATGAGCCTGTTCGCCGACCTGAAGGGCGAGCTGGAGCAGGCGGTGCTGCTGACCCAGCACATGCCGCCGACCTTCACCGCCATGCTGGCCGAGCAGTTGGAGCGCACCGGCGAACGCCCGGCGGCCGAGGCGCGCGACGGCGAGCCCATCCTGCCCGGTCGCATCTATGTCGCCCCCGGCGGCTGGCACATGACGGTGGGCCGCAGCGGCAAGGTGCCGGTCATCCGCCTCAATCAGGAAGCGCCCGAGCACTTCTGCCGCCCCTCGGTCGATCCCATGCNNTGGCCCCGGCGTGCTGGCGGTCATCCTGACCGGCATGGGAGCGGACGGGGCCGAGGGTTGCCGCGCCGTGGCCGAGGCCGGCGGGCGGTTCGTGGTTCAGGACGAGGCCACCAGCGTGGTCTGGGGGATGCCAGGCGCCGCCGCCAGGACGGGACTGGCCGAGGCGGTCCTGCCCCTGCCCCAGATTGCGCCCTGGGTTCGGAGGGCCTGCGCATGACCGTCGCCTATGAGGGGTTTCGCAAGCTGGTGCTGGACCGCTCCGGCCTCGTGCTGACGGCGGACAAGGACTACCTGCTGAAAAGCCGGCTGGAGCCGCTGGCGCGCAAGGACGGCTTCCTGGGGCTGGATCAGTTGCTGGCCAAGGTCGGCGCCGAGCCGTCCGGGGCTTTGGCTCAACGCTGCATCGACGCCATGGCGACGCATGAATCCTTCTTCTTTCGCGATGCGACCCCTTTCGACCAGCTGCGCGACGTCATCCTGCCCGATCTGATCGCGGCGCGGGCGCAGAGCCGAACCTTGCGCATCTGGAGCGCCGCCTGCTCCAGCGGACAGGAGCCCTATTCCCTGGCCATGCTGCTGATGGAGGAGCAGCACCGGATGCCCGGCTGGCGCATCGACATCCTGGCCACCGACATGTCCCTGCCCATTCTGGAGCGCGCCCGCACCGGCCTCTACAGCGACTTCGAGGTCAGGCGCGGCCTGTCCGACGCCCGGCTGGCGCGCTGGTTCACGCGTGCGGGCGATCAATGGCTGCTGTCGCCGCAGGTGCGGTCGATGGTGCGGTTCGCGCCGCATAACCTGCTGGCGGGCACGAGCGGGCTGGGGCGCTTCGACCTGATCTTCTGCCGCAATGTGCTGATCTATTTCGACCGCGAGCATAAGCGCGCGGCGCTCGGCCAGATCCGTCAGGCGCTGGAACCGCACGGCGCCCTGGTGCTGGGGAGCGCGGAAACGGTCGTGGGGTTGGACAGCGCCTTTGCGCCCGTCGTGGGGTTGCGCGGGGTGTTCAAGCCGGGGTCCTGACCTTTCCTCCCCACTTTGTGGGGAGGGGGACCACAAAGTGGTGGAGGGGGCGACGCCGCCCTGACCTCAATCACACACAATAGCGACCGTTGAGTCGCCCCCTCCGTCACGGCCGCTGCGCGCCCGCGCCACCTCCCCATCGCTGCGCGACAGGGAGGAAAGAAAAAGACTCAAGGGGCGAAGGCGGGGCCTGCCGCCTTCGCCCCCTCGTCGCGTCGCGGCCCGCAGGGGGCTCAGGCGGCGGCGAGACGGTCCATTTCCGCCGTCAGGGCTTCGGCCTGGCGGGCCAGTTCGCCTGAGGCGTTGAGCAGTTCGGAGGAGGCGTCGCTGGTCTGGACCGCGGCGGCGTTGACCCCGGCGATGCTCGTCGAGACCTGGCGCGTGCCCTCGGCCACCTGGGTCACGTTGGCGGCGATTTCGCGGGTGGCGGCGGACTGTTCCTCGACCGCGCCGGCGATGGCCGAGGCGATGTCGGCGACCTTGCGGATGGTGTCGGTGATGCTGCCGATGGCCCCGACCGAGGTCTGGGTCGCCGACTGCATGGCCGAGACCTGGGACGAGATTTCGTGCGTGGCCCGCGCCGTCTGGTCCGACAGGCTCTTCACCTCGGACGCCACGACGGCGAAGCCCTTGCCCGCCTCGCCCGCCCGCGCCGCCTCGATGGTGGCGTTCAGGGCCAAGAGCTTGGTCTGGCCGGCGATGTCGTTGATCAGGGTGACGACGTTGCCGATCTTCTGCGCCGCCTCGGCCAGAGTGCGGATCGATTCGCTGGTGCGGTCGGCCTCGATCACCGCGTGCTGGGAGATGCTGCTGGACTCCGCCACCTGACGCGCGATCTCCGCGATGGAGGCGGTCAGTTCCTCGCCCGCCGAGGACACGGTCTGGACGTTGACCGAGGTGACTTCGGCCGCCGCCGTCACGGCCCCGGCCTGACGCGTGGTTTCCTCGGCGGTGCCGGCCATGCTCTCGGCGGTCGCCCGCATCTGCGAGGCCGCCGAGGCGACGATGCCCGAGATCTCCGTCACCCGCGCCGCCACCTGTTTCTGGGCGGTGATGTCGGTGGCGTACTTGACCACCTTGAAGGGCTTGCCGCTCAGATCGAGGATGGGGTTGTAGCTGGCCTGAATCCAGATCTCGCGCCCGCCCTTGCCGAAGCGGCGGTACTGGCCGGCGTCGTAGTCCCCGCGCCGCAGCTTGTCCCAGAAGGCCATGTAGTCGGGCGAGCGGTCCTGGCCCGGCTCGATGAACAGGCTGTGGTGACGCCCCACCACCTCATCGCGGCGATAGCCGACCGCCGACAGGAAGTTGTCATTGGCGTCCAGGATCGAGCCGTCCATGGCGAACTCGATCACCGCCTGGGCCTTGTTGATGGCCGCGATCTGGCCCTCGAAGTTGGCGGTAGCCAGCTTCTGGTCGGTGATGTCGACGGCGTACTTCACCACCTTGAACGGGGCGCCGCGCGCGTCGAGGATCGGGTTGTAGCTGGCCTGAATCCAGACCTCGCGCCCGTCCCGGCCCAGGCGCCGGTACTGACCGGCGTCGTATTCGCCGCGCCCCAGCTTGTCCCAGAAGGCGCGATAGGCGCCGGACTGAACCTCGGCGGGATCGACGAACATGGAGTGATGGCGCCCGACGATCTCGTCCAGCCGATAGCCGACCGTGGCCAGGAAGTTGCCGTTGGCGTGCTGGATCGTGCCGTCCATGCCGAACTCGATCACCGCCTGGGCCTTGCTGAGCGCCTCCAGCATGCCGGCGTGCTTGCGCAGTTCGGTGACGTCGTTCCACTCCAGCACATTGCCGACGTAGTCGCCGCCCGCGTCCAGCACCGACATGACCCGCAGGGCGAAGCGCAGGTCGCCGACGCTGATCTCGGCGATGTGCGGGCGGGCCAGGGGTTGCGCCAGCATGGCCCGCTGGTGCGACGGGTCCTTGTGGAAGACGTCGATAGAGGTCCCGACCATCCGGTCCAGCGCCACCCCGGGGAAGGCGCGGGCGAAGGCCGCCTCATTGGCCTTGAGCAGGGCCCGCGTCGCGTCGTTCAGGTCGATGATGGTCAGATCGCGGTCCACCATCATCAGGGCGGCGGAGGTGGCGCGGATCACCGTACGGGCGAAGGCGTCGGGGTCCGGCCCGACAATCAGGTCGTCCAGCTGTTCAGCGGCGGCGGTGCGCGACATGGCAGGCTCCTTGATGGTGCGCTCAGGCCGCGCCGGCCGGGGCGGACAGGGTGAAGGTCTGTTCGATGTTGAGGATCAGCAGGGAGGCGTCGTCGTGCCGGTACAGGCCGTCGCACAGCTCGCGCCATTCAGGCGCCAGGGTGACGGGCAGAGGCTCCCTGGCCGCGCGGTCCAGCCACAGGACGTCGCCGACATCCTCGACCTGAAGGGCGTAAAGCTCGCCGCCGCGCTCGACGATGACGCTCATGTGCGGCTGGCCCACCGCGCGGGGCGCAAGACCCAGGCGGCGGCGCATATCGACGGCGGTGATGATCCGTCCGCGCAGGTTCAGCGACCCCGCCACCTCGAACGGGGCCAGAGGCACGCGGTCGATCCGCACCGGGGCGATCACGTCCTGAACCCGCAGCAGGGGGATGCCGATCATCTGATCGCCGACGCGGACAGAGACAAAGCCATCCGGCGACGGTTCGGTCGATGGGAATGTCATGCGGCCTCCTGATCTTGGGCCAGGGTTGCAGCCCCGGTTTCGGAAAGGACTTCGGCGACGTCGCTCAACAGGGCCTCCTGCGGCGGGCCGCTAAGGGACTGGACGCCCAGGCCCAGCAGGGGCGTGGCGTGCCAGGCCGAGGCGCGGCCAAAGGCGACGGCCATGCGCCGCGCCGTCGGTCCCGCGTGGCTGGTGTCGGCCAGAATCAGGTCGAAGGCCGCGCCCGCGTCGTGCAGGACCAGCGCCGCCTCGGGATCGCTGGCCACCTCGACCTCATAGCCGGCCTGGGCCAGCAGGGGGGCGAGCAGCATCCGCACGAAGGGGCTTTCGTCCACGACCAGGAGGCGCTTGGTCGGACGCACCGGCGCCGCCGCAGACGACGCTTCCGCGCCCTGGGTCGCCGGTCGCGGCTCGGCCAGGCCGTCGCAGCGCCGCCAGTAGAAGTCGACGTCGATCAGTTCCGTCGCGCGGCCCGCGACCACGATGCTGCCGGTCACGCCAGTGGATGAACCCACCAGCTCGGCCGTGGCGGCGGCTTCGATGATGTCCACGATCTCCTTGGCCATCAGGCCCAGGCTGCGCGCGCCGCGCGAAAACACCAGCAGCGGCCGCTTGGCCTGAGGCGCCTCGGTCAGAGACGACCCGTCGGCGCAGAGCACCGGCATCAACTGCCCGCGATACTGGATCAGCGAGCGACCATCGGCCCATTCCAGCGCCGAGGGCTCCAGCTCCTCGATCCGGGCCACGCCCGCCAGGCGCGCCGCCTTCAAGGCGCCGTCGGCGGCGCGGAAGACCAGCAGGGCCTCTGAGCGGTCATCGCCGCCCCCTGCGTCGACTGTCGCCTCCTCGCCGCCGTTCAGCAGGGCCCCGGCGCCCGCCTCGACCGCCATGCCCTTGAAGTCCAGGATCATGATGACCGAGCCGTCGCCCAGGATGGTCGCGCCGGAATAGAGTTTCAGGTGGCGCAGGATCGAGGCGGTCGGCTTGACCACGATCTCCTCGGTGTCGAACACCCGGTCGACGATGACGCCGAAGGTGAAGGCGCCGACGCGGGCCACGACAATGCAGGCCTCGCCGCGCGGCCCCTCGGGCGGCTCCAGTCCCAGCAAGGCTTGCAGGGAAACCAGCGGCAACAGCCGGTCGCGCAGGCGCAGCACCTCGGCCCCGTTGATCTGTTCGATGCGGCGGCCCGCCGTGCCGTTGGCGCTGACCAGTTCGATGATGCTGGCCTGGGGCATGGCGAAACGCTCGCCGCAGCATTCGACCACCAGTCCGGCGATGATGCTGAGCGTCAGGGGGATGCGGATGGTGAAGCGCGTCCCCTGCCCCTCGACCGAGGTCAGTTCAACGGCCCCGCCGATGGCCTCGATATTGGTTCGCACCACGTCCATGCCGACGCCCCGCCCCGACACCGCCGTCACCGAGGCGGCGGTCGAGAAGCCGGGCAGGAAGATCAGCTGGCGCGCTTCGGCGTCGCTCATGGCCGCGGCCTGAGCGGGCGTGATCAGGCCGACGTCCAGGGCCTTGGCGCGGATGCGGGCGGCGGGCAGGCCGCGACCATCGTCGGCCATTTCGATCAGGATGGCGCCGCCCTCGTGCCGGGCCAGCAGGGTGATGCGGCCTGTCTCCGGCTTGCCCGCCGCGCGGCGTTGCTCGGGCGTTTCCAGCCCGTGGTCGGCGGCGTTGCGGATCATATGGGTCAGGGGATCGCGGATCAGCTCCATGACCTGACGATCCAGCTCGGTGTCCTCGCCGGTCATGACCAGGTCGATGCGCTTGCCGAGGTCAGACGCCAGGTCGCGCACCAGGCGCGGCAGCTTGGCCCAGGCGCCGCTGATCGGCTGCATCCGGGTGGTCATCACCCCTTCCTGCAGTTCGCTGGTCACTTGGTTCAGGCGATGCAGCGGCCCGGCGAAGGGGGTCTCCGGCTGGTCGCGCAGGGTCTGGATCAACTGGTTGCGGATCAGCACCAGCTCGCTGACCATGGTCATCAGGCCTTCCAGCGTGTCGACGCCGACGCGGATGGTCTGGGGGCCCTTGGCCGGTTCGGCGCGGTCGGCGCGGGCGGGTTCGGCCTCGCGTTCGGCGGGCGGGGCGGCCAGCAGCATATCGACCGCCTCGGCCTCGGCTTCCAGATCGATCAGGTTCTGACGCACGGCCTGAACGAAGGCGGCTTCATGCGTGGTCAGCGCCTCGCCGAAGGTTTCGGCCAGGGCGCGCTGCAAGGCGCCGGGCGCCGCCGTGGCCCGAGCCACACCGCACAGGGCCTCGCGCCATTCCGCCTGCACGCGGTCGAGATCGATCCCGGCGAACAGGGGGCCGGTGACGGGGACCGTGACCAGCAGGGCCAGCGCGCCTTCGCAGGCGGCGTCCAGCGTGGCCTCGCCGCCGACGCGTTCCAGCAGGGAGCGCGACGCGGCAGACGCGGTCGCCGCCGGGGCGCTGTCGCCCGCATAAATGCGGTCCAGCCGCCCGATCAGGGCGCGGTCGTCGCCCTCAGGCTCGACCCCGGTGTCCGCCAGCCCCTCGATCACCGCGCGGACCACGTCCACCGCGTCGAGGATGACGGTGACGGACGCCGCGTCCACCGCCAGCGTCCCGTCGCGATAGAGGCCCAGCACATTCTCGGCGGCATGGGTGACGCTCTGCAACCGCATCAGGCCGAGGAATCCCGAGCCGCCCTTCAAGCTGTGGATCAGGCGGAAGATGTCGCCCAACAGGTCGGGGTCATCCGGCGTCTGCTCGAAGCGGACCAGCTTGGCGTCCACGGCCTCGATGCCCTCGCGGGCCTCGGCGATGAATTCGTTGATGACGTCGTCCACGGTCGATCGCCCCCTTGAGGGCGGCGGAACCGCCCCTGCCGAATGCAACCATCAGCTGAAATCGGTTAAGCCAAGCTTAAGTTTGCACAGCCTATAGCTGTATGGCTGCCCCTGAAAGGTAAGCGCGTTCTTCAATCACAGCGGCCCGTTCGGCCGCACCTGTGCAACGAGGGATAGAATGGCCGCGGACAAGAGCATGAACGTCCTGGTGGTGGACGACTACAAGTCGATGGTGCGGATCGTGCGGGGGATGCTGAACCAGCTGGGCTTCGTCAACGTCGACGACGCGCCCGACGGGGCGGCGGCGATGGCCCTGCTGAAAGAGAAGGATTACGGCCTGGTCCTGTCGGACTGGAACATGCAGCCGGTCACGGGGCTGGAGCTGCTGAAACAGGTCCGCGCCGAGGAGCGCACCAAAAAGACCCCCTTCGTCATGGTCACGGCCGAGGCCAAGGTCGAGAACGTCATCGCCGCGCGTCAGGCGGGGGTGAACAACTACGTCATCAAGCCCTTCACCCTGGCGGTGCTGAAGCAGAAGCTGACCTCAGTCGTGGGCGAGATCTGATCATGACGCCCCCGATGACGCCGCAACAGATCCTGGCCGAGATCGACCACCTGAGGCGCGAACTGGCCGCCGCCGCCGACGACCTGCTGTCCGCCGCCGAACAGGGGCTAGCCCTGACGCAGGCCCAACCGATGGACGCCGAAGCGATGACGGCCAGCTTTCACCGCATCCTCGCCGCCTGCAGTTTTCAGGATTTGGCGGATCAGAGGATCGACCGTCTGCTGACCGCCCTGACCGGACGCAAGGCTGCGCCCCGCCCCGACGCCGCCCTGCTGAACGGACCCGCCATGGCCGGCGAGACGGGACTGAACCAGTCGGCGGCGGACGCCCTGCTGGCGAGATAGTCGCCTCGCCTTTCACCACTCATCCCGGCGGACGCCGGGATCCAGTGCTTTGGCTTCAAGCGCGGCGCTGGACTGAGCAGTGTCGGTGGGGTCTGTGGCTCTTACTGGACCCCGGCGTCCGCCGGGGTGAGCGGGATCAGGAGCTGGCGCTAATATAAAGCCCTCGCGCCTTGCCAAGCCGTCGCCAAAGGGGTGCATTAGGGCTTCGTTCCGCAGTCACCATTCGGGCGCCGCCATCCTGATCTTCCGCCACAGCCGGTCCGCGTCATGACCGCCCCCGAGACCCCGCCGCGCGTCCGCACGGGGGCGCTGGCGCCGCTGAACCATCCGGTCTTCCGCGCCGTCTGGATCACCAGTCTGGCGACCAATTTCGGCGGTCTGATCCAGTCGGTCGGCGCCGCCTGGATGATGTCCTCCATCGCCTCGGCCCAGATGGTGGCCCTGGTGCAGGCCTCGATCACCCTGCCGATCATGCTGCTGTCGCTGGCGGCGGGAGCCCTGGCCGACACGGTGGACCGGCGCAAGATCATGCTGGCGGCCCAGACCTTCATGCTGCTGGTCTCGGCGGGGCTGTCGGTGATGACCTATCTGGGGCTGATCACGCCCTGGGTGCTGCTGAGCTTCACCTTCCTGATTGGCTGCGGCGTGGCCTTCAACGGCCCGGCCTGGCAGGCCTCGGTCGGCGACATGGTCCCGCGTGAGGACCTGGCGGGCGCCGTGACCCTGAACTCCATGGGCTTCAACCTGGCCCGCAGCGTCGGCCCGGCCATCGGCGGCATGATCGTGGCGGCGGCGGGCGCGGCGGCGGCCTTCGCCGTCAACGCCGTCAGCTATATCGGCCTGCTGGTCGTCCTGTTCCGCTGGAGGCCGGATCGACCCAAGCAGGCCCTGCCGCGCGAGGGCCTGCTGGCCGCCATGGTCGGGGGCGTGCGCTACGCCTTCCTGTCGCCGCGGGTGACGGCGGTGCTGTTGCGCGCCGTGGTCTTCGGCGTCGGGGCCAGCGCGGTTCAGGCCCTGATGCCGCTGGTGGCGCGCGAGGGCGGCGGCGGGCCTCTGGTCTTCGGCCTCTTGCTCGGCGCCTTCGGCGTCGGCGCCGTGGGCGGCGCCCTGTTCGTCGGCAAGCTGCGCGCCAAGTACGAGACCGAGACCATTGTCCGCGTCGCCGGACTGGCCTTCGCCGTCGCGGCGGCGACCATAGGTTACAGCCCCTGGCTGGCCCTGACCCTGCCGGCCCTGATGATCGCGGGCGCGGGCTGGGTGCTGGTGCTGTCGACCTTCAACGTCACGGTGCAGATGTCGGTGCCGCGCTGGGTCGTGGCGCGTGCCCTGGCTCTGTACCAGATGGCGGCCTTCGGCGGCATGGCGGGCGGCAGCTGGCTGTGGGGCTCGCTGGCGCAAAGCCAGGGTCTGGACGCGGCCCTGGGCCTGTCGTCGGGGGTGCTGCTGCTGGCGGTGCTGATCGGGCTGCGGGTGCCCCTGCCCTCGACCGCCAACCTGAACATGGACCTTCTGCGGCGCTGGACCGAGCCTGAGACGCAGCTGGCCATCGAACCCCGCAGCGGCCCTGTGGTGGTCTCCATCGCCTATCGCATCCGCGAGGAGGACATCGACGACTTCCTGGCCGTGATGGACGAGCGCCGCCGCGTCCGCCGCCGCGACGGCGCCCGCCAATGGCGCCTGCTGCGCGACCTGGCCGAGCCCGACATCTGGGTCGAGAAATACCAGACCGCGACCTGGCTGGATTACGTGCGCCACAACCAGCGCATCACCCAGGCCGACGCCGACATCTCGCGCCGCATCTACGCCCTGCATCAGGGATCGGACAAGCCGGTGGTCCACCGCCTGATCGAGCGCACCACCGCGCCCCTGGCCGCCAACCTGCACGTCGACCGCCACTTCGGCGAACCGCTGACCGACCCGACGCGGGCGTCGTAGGATCTGACGCACGGCTTCTGCCGTCATTCCGGGGCGCGAAGCGAACCCGGCACCCAGGCGTCAGATGGCTGGCGCCTGGGCCCCGGATCGCCCCTACGGGTCGTCCGGGGTGACTGCAGTTGGGTGATCCCCGCCCCTCAGTGCGGCGAGGCGACCGGCTCTTCGGGCTCGCCGCCTCGGGTGCGGAGGCAGGCGACGGCGAAGACGGTCAGCAGCAGATAGCCCGCCACCGGCACGAAGAAGCCCAGGTGGATGTCGCCCGAGCGGTCCACCACCTGCGCCGCCAGCAGCGGCAGGATGGCCCCGCCGATGATGCCGAAGACCAGCAGGCCGGAGGTCGAGGCCGCCGGAGCGGTCGACCGCTCCAGCGTCAGGGTGAAGATGCTGGGGAACATGATGGAGTTGAAAAAGCCCACGGCCAGGGCCGCATAGGCCGCCGTCACGCCCCCCGTCTGGGTCACGATCAGGCACAGCGACGCCGCAACCACGGTGCACAGCGTCAGCAGCAGGCTGGCGCGCACCTTGGTCAGCAGCCAGGAACCGACGAAGCGCCCGACCATGGCGCCGCCCCAGTAGAGGGCGACCATCTTGCCCGCCGCCTCCACGGGAATGTTCAGCACAGCCGGGCCGGACAGGAAGTTGGTCAGCATATTGCCGATGGCCACTTCCGAGCCGACGTAGATGAAGATGGCCAGGGCGCCGAACAGGGCCCAGCGCGAACGCAGGGCCGACAGGATGGCGGCGGCGCCGACCGGCTCGGCGGCGTCGTGGGCAGGCGCGGCGGCGTTGATCTGCTTGCGGGCGGAAAAGATGAAGGCGGCGATCAGGGCGAAGAAGGCCCCCATGCCGAGGAAGGCGATGTCGATGCTGCGCAGGGACTCGCCGCGCGTGGCCACGGTGACGACGGCGCCGGCCGCGAACACCCCGCCGGTCAGCAGGACGTGCGCCCCCAGCCACGGCCCGACCGTGGCCCCCAGCGAGTTGAAGGCCTGAGAGAAGACCAGGCGGAAGTGCGAACTCTTCTTGGTCCCCAGTTCGGCCACCAGAGGATTGGCGGCGACCTGCAGCAGGGTGACGCCCGAGGCGATGACGAACAGGGCCAGCAGGATGCCGGGATAGAAGTCGAGGAAGGTGGCGACCGGCACGATCAGACAACCCAGCACCATGGTCAGCAGGGCGGCGATGATGCCCCGACTATACCCCAGGCGCGACACCGCCGCCGCGGCCGGCAGCGAGGCCACGCCATAGGCGATGAACCAGGAAAAGGTGGTCAGAAAGGACTCGGTATAGCTGAGGTCGAACACCCGCCGCACCGCCGCGATCAGCGGATCGATCAGCGAGGTGGCGAAGCCCCAGGCGAAAAACAGGCTGGTGACATAGGCGAAGGCGAGGCCCGTGCCGCGCGCCGTCGTGCCGGACTGAGGTTGGCTCATGACCGCTTCCCATAAAACCGCGACGAGGCGCGGCGATGGAGCGACTGTCTAGGCAGGACGGCGCGGCGTCCAGAGGCGGCGCCCGCCGTGCCGAAATCTTGATCCGGCGCCGGGCCGTCTGCCCGACGTGGAGCATTGCCTTTTCTCAGGCGTCCGACCACCGTGGCGACGACCGATATGATCATCGCCTCCGCCACGTCCAGCCCAGACGCCCATCAGGAATGGTGGCGGGGCGCCGTGATCTATCAGATCTATCCGCGCAGTTTCGCCGACACCCATGGCGACGGGATCGGCGACCTGAAGGGGATCACGGCGCATCTGGATCATATGGCGTCGCTGGGCGTGGACGCGGTGTGGATCTCGCCCTTCTATCCCTCGCCGATGAAGGACTTCGGCTATGACGTCGCCGACTATTGCGACGTCGATCCGGTCTTCGGGACCCTGGCCGATTTCGACGCCCTGCTGGCCAAGGCCCACGATCTGGGACTGAAGATCATCCTTGATCAGGTCTGGTCGCATACCTCGGACCAGCATCCGTGGTTTCAGGCCAGCCGACAGGACCGCACCAATGCTTTCGCCGACTGGTACGTCTGGGCCGACGCCAGGGCGGACGGCACGCCGCCGAACAACTGGCAGTCGGTCTTCGGCGGACCGGGCTGGACCTGGGACGCGCGGCGCGGCCAGTATTATCAGCACAACTTCCTGCCTGAGCAGCCGCAGTTGAACGGACGCCATCCGGCGGTGCAGGAGGCCCTGCTGGCCGTGGGCAAGTTCTGGCTGGATCGCGGGGTGGACGGCTTCCGCCTGGACGCCGTCAACTTCATGATCGGCGATCCGGGCTTGCGCGATAATCCGCCCCTGCCGCCCGGCGGCAAGCGCACCCGGCCGTTCGACTTTCAGGACAAGATCCACAACCAGTCGCACCCCGACATCCTCGCCTTCCTGAAGCGGGTGCGGGCGCTGACCGACAGCTACGGCGACCGCTTCACCGTGGCCGAGGTCGCCGGCGACCATTCGGCGCGCGAGATGAAGGCGTACACGGCGGGCGACCGTCATCTGAACAGCGCCTATGGCTTCCTCTATCTCTACGCCGAGCGGCTGACGGGCGAACGGGTCAAGGCGGGCGCCGAGATGTGGCCCGGCGAGCCGAATGAGGGCTGGCCCTCGTGGACCTTCTCCAACCACGACGCGCCGCGCGCGGTGACGCGCTGGGCCGAGGGCCGCGATGAGCGCCGACTGGCCGAGATGCTGATGCTGCTGCTGGTCTGTCTGCGCGGCAACGTCTTCGTCTATTACGGCGAGGAGCTGGGCCTGCCGCAGGGCGAGGTGCCGTTCGAGCGACTGGTCGATCCCGAGGCCGTCGCCAACTGGCCCCAGACCCTGGGCCGCGACGGCGCCCGCACCCCGACGCCGTGGAAGGCCGACGCCCCCTTCGCCGGGTTTTCAACGGTCGAACCCTGGCTGCCGATAGACGCGCGCCATCCGGGGATGGCGGTGGATGTTCAGGAGGGCGATCCGACCTCGATGCTGCACGCGACGCGCCGCATCCTGGCCCTGCGCCGCGCCCATCCGGCGCTTAAGACGGGCGACATGACGGTGCTGACGACCGAGCCCCTGCTGAGCTTCAGCCGCGAGGGCGACGATGAAAGCCTGCTGGCCGTGTTCAACCTGGGTCATGAGCCGCAGACCTGGGTGCAGCCCGAGGGCTATAGCATTATCGACGCTGTCTATAGGGGCGAGGCAGGAACCCTGCCTCCCCTGGGCGGAGTTCTGCTGCGTAAACAGGTCATCTGAGGAGATTTAACCTCCCTTATCGTCAGTACCTGGGTCGAACTGTTTCAGGAAAGCGACATGCTGCAACGCACACGTTCCAGCAGCGCTCGACAAACGCAAAAACTGGTCTAGGGAAGCGGCGCGGGGAACTTCGCGTAGGGTCAAGACCATGAAGATCGCAGTCCTGGGCGCCGGCGTCATCGGGGTGACGACGGCCCACTATCTGGCCAAGGCCGGCCACGAGGTCACGGTGATCGACCGCCAGAGCGGCCCGGCGCTGGAGACCAGCTTCGCCAATGCGGGCGAGATTTCGCCGGGCTATTCCTCGCCCTGGGCCGCGCCCGGCATCCCGGCCAAGGCGGTCAAATGGCTGTTCATGCGCCACGCCCCGCTGATTTTGCAACCGCAGATTGATGTCGCCACCGTGCGCTGGCTGCTGGCCCTGCTGAGGAACTGCACCTCGGCCCGCTATGCGCTGAACAAGGCGCGAATGGTCCGTCTGGCCGACTACAGCCAGGAGGTTCAGACCGCCCTGAACGCCGAGCTGGGTCTGCAATACGACCACCGCACCCAGGGCACGCTGCAACTGTTCCGCACGCAGAAGCAGCTGGACGGCATCTACAAGGACACCGAGGTCCTGCGCGAAGGCGGCGTGCCGTTCGAGGTGCTGGATCAGGACGGCTGCATCCGCGCCGAGCCGGGTTTGGCGGCCACGCGCGACCTGTTCGTCGGGGGCCTGCGTCTGCCCAAGGACGAGACCGGCGACTGCTTCAAATTCACCAATGCGCTCAGTGATGTGGCCGCCGCCGAGGGCGTGACCTTCCTCTACGACACCGCCATCAAGGCCCTGATCACCGACAAGGGCCGGATCAGCGGCGTCCAGACCGGCAAGGGCGTGATCACCGCCGACGCCTATGTCCTGGCCCTGGGGTCCTATTCGCCGCAGATGGTCAAGCCGCTGGGCATGACCCTGCCGGTCTATCCGGTGAAGGGCTATTCGATCACCGCGCCCATCATCAATGAGCCCGCCGCCCCCGTCTCGACCATCATGGACGAGAGCTACAAGGTGGCCATCACCCGCTTGGGCGACCGCATCCGCGTCGGCGGCATGGCCGAGATCTCGGGCTACAACAACGTCCTGCCCGAGCCGCGCCGCAATACGCTGGAACATTCGGTGGGGTCGTTGTTCCCCGGCGCGGGCGACCTGAAGGCGGCGAGCTACTGGTCCGGCCTGCGGCCGATGACGCCGGACGGGACGCCGGTCATCGGCGGGACCCGGTTCGACAACCTGTTCCTGAACACCGGCCACGGCACCCTGGGCTGGACCATGGCCTGCGGCTCGGCCCAGGTCATCGCCGACATCGTCAGCGGCAAGACCCCGGACATCGAGACGGCGGACCTGGGGATCGCGCGCTACGGGTGAGCAACCTTCCTTCTCCGCTTGAGGGAGAAGGTGGCAGGCGGAGCCTGACGGATGAGGGGTGTGAGCACCGCCCATCCGATCAAGGCCGAACGTCTGATCCACGACATTCAACCGTCGCGCCGACACCCCTCATCCGGCCCTGCGGGCCACCTTCTCCCTCAAGGGGAGAAGGACTTAGGTGCGCGTCTTGGCCGCCACCGACCGCAGGCCGGCCAGCAGGGCCTCGCTGGTCGCGTCGGTCTTGCAGCCCGCCGTCAGGATCAGGCGCATGGCCTGGACGTGGACGCCGACCGAGGGCCAGCTCCAGGCGTTGTTGGTCTGCATCCGGTCGGCCACGTCGCACAGGCTGTAGCCCGCATCATACAAGGGGCCGGTGTCGAAGAAGCCCGCCGTGTCCAGCAGAGACGAGGCCAGTTGATAGACCTGGGGCTCGCTGCCCGGGGCGGCGGCGGCGGCGACCAGCTCCAGCTCGGTGATGGTGCCGGCGACCGTGATCATGACGTCGTCGCGGTGGCGGTCCAGCCGTTCGTTGGCGCGGCGCTCGATGTCGGCGACGGTGCGTCCGCCCGGCTGGGCCATCTGGCGGGCCAGGGTGGTCTTGATCTTCAGGGTGCGAGCTTCGGTCATAGCGCGACCCTCTGGGGTTTAAGCAACATATCGATGTCGGACTGGTCCATATTGGCCTCGACCGCGGCGCCGACGTGGGTCGACAGGTCGCCCTGACGACGGCCGGGAATGCCCAGCGGCGGGCCGAAGTTGCGGACGCGGCGGTCGGGTCCGACGTAGTTCTCGCTCTCGACGAACTCGCGCTCGTCGCCCGCCAGCCAGACGATCCGCTTCAGCAGCACCGCCGGGGTCAGGGGTTTGGTGATGACGAAGCTGACGCCGCAGTCGCGCCCTTCGCGCACCTTGGATTGCGAAGCGTGGCCGGTCAGCAGGATGACGGGAATGAAGCGCAGCGGCGCCGGGGTCTCGCGCCGCAACCAGCGGGCGAAGGCGTAGCTGTCCATCTCCGGGTCGGCGCAGTCGATGACGATCAGATCGACGGCGCGGTTCTGGATGATCCGCACCGCCTCGACCGCCGAGGCGCACTTGATCTGCTCCTTGACGCCGAAGCCGTGAAAGACCGAGCTGAGCATGTCCAGCGCCTGCGGATTGTCGTCGATCAGCAGGACGGTGGATTGCTCCAGATTGACGCGGTCGGTCGCGCTCATCGGATCAGTCGAACAGCAGCAGGTCGCCGGAGACGGCGGCGGGGGCGGCTTCAGACAGGGGTCTGCCCCGGAACGACAGTTCGCGCAGGCGGTCGGCCATCTCGGCCAGAGGCAGGGCGGCCAGGGCCGTATCCATCGGCTGATCGGCGGCCAGGGCGCCGGCCAGCCCCGACAGGGCGTCCACCCGCTGGCTCAGGACGTCAAAGGCCTGCATCCGCGTCAGGTAGGTCAGGCGTTGCTCCGGCGGCGCGCCCTTGACCAGTTCGGACACCAGATCGCCGGCCTCGTCGATCCCGGCGCGGATGTCGGCCAGTTCGGCCGAGACGGCGGCCAGCAGGCCCTTGGTATTGGGGTGGCTCATCAGAAAAGCTCCAGCGCGCCGGACTCGACCGGCGGCAGGCGCGGCGGCGTCGGGCGCGGGGCGACCGCGTCCTGGACCGCGCGTTGCAGCGCCCGGCCCGTCACCGGCCAGTAATGCAGTCGACGCCCCCCGGCGCCCCTGAGGCTGGCGCCGACGACGGGGATGCCCTCGTCGGCCAGAAAGCGTTCGGCGAAGTCGGCGTTGGAGGCGCCGACATCCTTGAGCGAGTCGAACATGCGGCCGCCGCCGAACAGCTTGGCCTCCAGACGGTCGCGACGACCGCCCGCCTTCAGCACGTCGTTGATCAACAGCTCCATGGCGTAGGCGCCGTAGCGACGCCCCGCGTCGGTCCCCGCCCCCGCGCCCTCGGGCAGCAGGAAGTGGTTCATGCCGCCGACCCCGGCCACGGGATCGCGCAGGCACATGGCGACGCAGCTGCCGAGCACGGTCGAGAGCACGACGTCGCGATCGGACGTCACAAGGTGCTCGCCCTGGCCGACATGGACGCGCCTTTCGGTCGTCTGCTGATCGCGTTCGGGGTTCACGTCAGCGGGCCGAAGACGCCTTCCAGCTTCTCTTTCAGCTGGGCGGTGGTGAAGGGTTTGACCAGATAGTTGTTCACGCCGAACTGCACGGCGCGCTGCACCAGTTCGCGGTCGGCGCGGCCGGTCAGCATGATGAAGGCGGTCTTGGAGGTCGGCGGGTGGGCGCGGATGGCGCGCAGCAGGCCCAGGCCGTCCAGGTTCGGCATGTTGAAGTCGGAAATGATCAGGTGCACCGGCTTGGTGATGGCGGCGCGCAGACCCAGCTCGCCGTCGGCGGCTTCGGAGATTTCGCGCACGCCGATCTGTTGCAGGCTGTTGCGGATCAGGGAGCGCATGGTCAGCTGGTCGTCGACAACCAGAACATTGAGGGCGGAAGCGGCGGGCATACGAGTAGTCCTTACGCAACAGGCTTTGAGGCGGGGGCGCCGGCGGCGCACAGGTCGAGGATGGCGGGGGCGAGACGGGGGAGAGACAGCTGGCGCTCGACGGCGCCCAGCTCGAAGGCGGCGCGCGGCATGCCGTAGACGACGCAGGACTGCTCGTCCTGGCCCAGGGTGCGGGCCCCGGCCTGACGCATGGCCAGCAGGCCTTTGGCCCCGTCCTTGCCCATCCCGGTCAGGATCACCCCGGTCATCGGGCGGCCCTGGCGGGCGACCGCGTTGAACAGGACGTCCACGGACGGGCGATGGCCGTTGACCGTATCGGCGACGACCAGACGGCAGCGGCCGTTGGCGACCTCAAGATGGGCCTCGCCGCCGGGGGCGATATAGACGTGGCCCGCCTTCAGCGGCGCGCCGTCCACGGCCTCGGTGACGGTGGCGCCCGACATCTTGTCCAGACGGGCGGCGAAACTCTTGGTGAAGGTGGCGGGCATGTGCTGCGTCACCACCGTCGCCGGGCAGTTGGCCGGGAAGGCCGACAGGATGTTCAGCAGAGCCTCGACCCCGCCGGTCGAAGCGCCGATGGCCAAGATGTGGTTGGGGTCGGCGCGATAGGCGCCGTCCACCGCCTTGGCCTCGCGCGTTTCCAGCGGGCGAACACGCGAGCGGGCGGCGATCTTCACCTTTTCGGCCAGGTCGCCGAAGGCTTCCTGGGCCGAGACGCCGGGCGCGGGCTTGGCCACCGCATCGACCGCGCCGATCTCCAGCGCCGCCAGGGTGACGTCGGTGCCCGCCTGGGTCAGGGTCGAGACCATGACCACCGGCATGGGCCGCAGCCGCATGATTTTTTCGAGGAATTCCAGCCCGTTCATATTGGGCATCTCGACGTCCAGGGTGATGACGTCGGGGTTCAGTTCCTTGATCGCGGCGCGGGCCTCCAGCGGATCGGCCGCCGTGCCGACCACGGCGATCTCGGGGTCGCGGCGCAGGACGGCGCTGATCAGGCTGCGCATGGTGGCGCTGTCGTCGACGATCAGGACGCGGACGGGATTCTGGCTCATGCCCGGCCTCCCAGCTTGTAAGCAGTCAGGCCGCAGGTCTGCAGCTGAGCCGTCGCCGGGCCGCTGACGCGTTCCGAGTGACCGATGTAGAGGGTGGCGCCGGGGGCCATCAGCGGGGTGAAGCGGCTCCAGACCATCTCCTGGGTCGCGTCGTCGAAGTAGATGACCACGTTGCGGCAGAAGATGACGTCGAACCTGCCCTTCATCGGCCAGTCGCCGATCAGGTTCAGCTCGCGGAAGGACACCAGGCGACGCAGGGTGGCGTCGGCGCTGAACTGACCCGGCGAACCGGGGACCGGCGTGAAATGCTTGCGACCCGAGGCCGGGACCGGCGACAGCAGTTCGTCGGAATAGATCCCCGCCGCGCCCTCGGCGACCATGTTGGGGTCGATGTCGGTGGCCAGGATGCGCACGTCCAGATCGGCCGCTTCCGGCAGGACGTCCAGCACGGTCAGGGCCATGGAATAGGGCTCCTGTCCGTTGGAACAGGCCGCCGACCACAGGCGCACGCGCCCGCCGGCCCGCGCCCGCGCCGCCAGTTCCGGCATGACCTGATCGCGCAGGTGATCGAAGTGGTGCGGCTCGCGATAGAAGCGGGTGACGTTGGTGGTCAGGGCCGCGGTCATGGCCTGGCGCTCGTCGACGCCCTCCACGCCCTCGATCAGGGCGCAGTAGTCACGGAAGCTGCGCAGACCCAGCACGCGCAGACGCTTGGCCAGGCGGGAATAGACCAGGGCGGCCTTGCCCTCGCTCAGGGCGATGCCGGCGTGGGCGTGCAGGGTCTGGGCGATGTGGCGGAAGTCCTCGGCCGTGAAGACGAACTCGCCTTCGACCAGGGACGTGCGCCCGGAGGCGGTGGTCATGCGGCTTCGGCTTCGCTTTCAGCCGGCAGGACGTGGTTGAGGTCGATCAGGCTGATCATGCGGCCGCCCTCGACGGCGAAGATGCCCTGGACGAAGGTCTTCACATGGTCGCTGGCGACGTCAGGCGTCGGCTGGATCGTCGAGTCCGTCAGTTGCACGATGTCCGACACGGCGTCGACCAGCAGGCCGACCAGACGGCTGCCGATATGGGCCACCATGATGACGTGGCGAGCGGTCGGCTCGGCCGTGGCCAGACCGAAGCGGGCGCCCAGGTCGATGATCGGCAGGACGATGCCGCGCAGGTTGATCACGCCCTTCATGTAGGAGGGCGAGCGCGGCAGGGGCGTGGCCGGGGTCCAGCCGCGGATCTCGCGGACGTTCATGATGTCGACGCAGAATTCCTGCTCGCCGATGCGGAAGGCGATCAGTTCCCGGTCGGCGCCGGCGACGTTGGAGGTGACTTCGGTCATGGTGTTCAGCTCGCCATCTTCAGTTCGGGGCGGTTGGATTTGCGGCGCCCGGCGATGACCAGGGCGTCGATATCGAGGATCAGGGCGACGCTGCCGTCGCCCAGGATGGTCGCGGCGGAGACGCCGTCGACCTGGCGGTAGTGGGTTTCCAGGCTCTTGATCACGACCTGGCGCTGGCCGTTGATGGCGTCGACCAGCAGGGCGGCGCGCGAGCCGGCCTCGGTCTCCACGATCATGACCACCCCGCCCGTCAGGGTCGTGGCGTCGTCGCGGAAGCCCATGACGCGGCCCACGTCCACCATGGGCACGAACTCCTCGCGGAAGCGGATGACGGCGTCATGGCCGCCGACGTAATGGACGTCCTCGATGCGCGGCGTCAGGCTCTCGACGATGGCCGACAGGGGGGCCACCAGGGTCTGGCCGGCGGCGGACACCACCATGCCGTCCAGCACGGCCAGGGTCAGCGGCAGGCTGAGGGTGAAGGTCGAGCCCTTGCCAGGGTTGGAACTGATCGAGATGCGCCCGCCCAGGGCCTGGATCGAACGACGCACCACGTCCATGCCGACGCCGCGGCCCGAGACGTCGGTGATGGTCTCGGCGGTCGAGAAGCCGGGCAGGAAGATCAGATTGTCGACCTCGTCGTCGGTCAGGACGGCGTCCTCGGCGATCAGGCCGCGATCCACGGCGATGCCGCGCACGCGGGGGCGGTTGATGCCCTTGCCGTCGTCGGCGATCTCGATGACGATCCGGCCCGAGCGGTGCAGGGCGGCCAGCCGCACCGTGCCCTCGGCGGGCTTGCCGGCGGCTTCGCGCTCCTCCGGGCTTTCCAGCCCGTGGTCGATGGCGTTGCGCAGCATGTGGGTGATCGGCTCGGCCAGGCGTTCGACCACGGTCTTGTCGACCTCGGTGTCTTCGCCCGACGTGACCAGACGCACGCGCTTGCCCGTCATCTCGGCGACTTCGCGGACCAGACGCGGCATGCGCTGGAACACCGACTTCACCGGCTGGGCGCGGATGGCCATGACGCTGTCCTGAATGTCGCGCGTCAGCAGTTCGAGGTCTTCCAGACCCAGGGCGATGTCGGACGACCGGGCCAGGCCGCTCTCCATGACGCGCTGGGCCAGCATGGCCTGCTGGATGACCAGCTCGCCGACCACATTGATCAGGCGATCGACGCGGTCGAGATCGACGCGGATGGTCACCGGAGCGACGGCGGCGGGGGCCGAGGGCGCGGCGGCAGGAGCGGGTGCGGCAGGAGCCGGAGCGGCGGGCGCGACCGGCTTGGGCGCGGCGGCGACCGGCGCAGGCGCAGGCGCAGCCACTGGCGCGGCGACGGGCGCCGCTTCAACCGGCGCCTTGGCCTGGGCCAGCAGGGCGGCGAGGTCGAACTCGGGCTCGGCGGGCGCGGCGTCCAGCACCGGCAGCGACGGCAGGGCGGTTTCGTCCGAGGGCGATCCTCCGTCCAGGGCGGTGATGCTCAGGTCGCAGTCCATCTCGACGAAGTCGAAGACGTCGCGGACGGCGGCTTCGGAGGCGTCGCCGGTCAGGACGATGGTCCAGATCAGATGGGCGTCTTCGGCGTCCAGCGCCTCCAGCGACGGCAGGCCGCTGGCGTCCAGCTCGACCGAGGTCTGGCCCAGACGGGTCAGTTCGCGCAGCAGCAGGCTGACGTCGTTGGCGCTGGCGTAGAGGCGCGGATGCGGACGGAAGACGATGCGCCAACCCGCAGCCGAGGGCGCGGCCAGGTCCGGCAGGTCGAGCGAAGGCAGGTCGAGGGCGGGCAGATCCAGAGACCGCAGCTCGGCGGGTGCGCCGAAATCGGCCAGGTCCAGCGTCAGGGGCTTGAAGCCGAAATCATCCTCGTCGGCGACGACCGGGGCGGCGGCGGGCGTGGCCTGGCCGTGGGTCAGGACTTCCAGCTCGGCCACCAGACCGGCCGAACGGGCGGCGTCGACCGGCGCGCCGGTCCCCTGGGCGGCGGCGATGTGGTCGGCCAGGACGTCGGAGGCGCGCAGCAAGGTCTTGACCGTGACGTCGTCGCATTCCTTACGGCCCGAGCGCAGCTCGTCCATCAGGGTCTCGAAGACGTGGGCGAAGCGGACCAGGTCTTCCAGACCGAAGGCCCCTGCCCCGCCCTTGACCGAGTGGACGGCGCGGAAGACGGCGTTGATCGTCTCGATGTCGCCCTCGCCGGTTTCCAGCGCCAGCAGGTTGGTTTCCAGGTCGCCCAGCAGTTCGCTGCACTCCTGGAAGAATGTGACCTTGATGGCCTCGAACGGATCGTCGCTCATAAGTCTGGTGTCCTCAGGCCGCGACGCGACGGACGGCGTCGACCAGCTTGGCCGGGTCGAAGGGTTTGACGATCCAGCCGGTGGCCCCGGCCTCGCGGGCGCGTTGCTTCTTGGCGGCGTCGCTCTCGGTGGTCAGGACCAGGACCGGCGTGGCCTTGTGGTCCGGGTCCGCGCGCATGCCCTCGATGAAGCCGAAGCCGTCCATGCGGGGCATGTTGATGTCGGTGATGACGATGTCGGGATTTTCGGCCCGCAGCACCTCCAGACCGTGGACGCCGTCCTCGGCCTGAACCACGCGATAGCCCGCGCCCTTGAGCGCCAGCATCAGCATGTCCCGCATGGTGCGGGAATCATCGACGGTCAGGATGGTCTTGGTCACGCGAGTTGTCCTTGCGGAGCGAGGTCCGCGGCGGAGGCGCCGAAAGCGCTCCATTGCGAGGCGAAGGCCTCGGAAACATTGATGAAGGTCAAGGCCTGACCATCGGCGCGCCAGGTGGCGATCGCCGACAGCAGGACCTGAAGGCAGAGGCCGCCGAGCCGCTCGACCGCCGAGACGTCCAGCAAGGCTTCCTGACCGCGCACGGCCAGGATCTGCGCCTTCAAGGGCTCGGCGGCGCGCAGATCAAGCACAGCCGGAAGAGTGATCAGGCTCGACATCAGAACTCCTCCCAGCCGTCTTCGATGGGCTGGGGCTTGAGGGCGGCGCCGCCGTGACCGACGGTCTTGAGGGCGGCGACGGTCTGGGCCACCGGCTGTGCGGCGCGAGCCGGGGCGGCGGCGGGCGCCGACCTGTGCGTGGCGACCGGAGCGGCGACCTGACCCGTGCGGAAGCGGGCGACCGACGAGGCCAGGATATCGGCTTCCTGGGCCAGGGAGTGGCTGGCGGCGGTCGACTGCTCGACCATCGCCGCGTTCTGCTGCGTCACCTGATCCATCTGGTTCACGGCGGTGTTGACCTGTTGCAGGCCGGTGGCCTGCTCCTGGGCCGAGGCCGAGATTTCCGAGACCAGGCCGTCGATTTCGGCCACGCGGCTGACGATGCGTTGCAGGGCCTCGCCCGTCTGACCGACCAGGGTGACGCCGGCGCCGACCTGCTGGCCAGAGGCCGAGATCAGGGTCTTGATCTCTTTCGCCGCTTCCGCCGAACGCTGGGCCAGGGCCCGGACTTCGGAGGCCACGACGGCGAAGCCGCGCCCCGCATCGCCTGCACGCGCGGCCTCGACGCCGGCGTTCAGGGCCAGAAGGTTGGTCTGGAAGGCGATCTCGTCGATGACGCCGATGATGTTGCCGATCTCGGTCGAGGAGCGCTCGATGGCGTTCATGGCGGCGACGGCGTCGCGCACCACATTGCCGCTGGTCTCGGCGTCGCCGCGGGCCTGCTGCACCACGCCGGAGGCCTGACGGGCGCCGTCGGCGGTCTTGTTCACCGTGGCGGTGATCTCGTCCAGGGCCGCGGCGGTTTCTTCCAGCGAAGCCGCCTGCTGCTCGGTGCGGCGCGACAGATCGTCAGACGCCTGGCTGATCTCGCCGGCACCCGAACGGATGGCGGCGACGTTGGAGACGACCACCGACACAGCCTGCTCCAGCTGTGAAATGGCGGCGTTGAAGTTGGCCTTAAGCTGCTCGGCCTTGGGCGCGACCTGAACCATCATGCGGTGGGTCAGATCGCCCTGGGCCATGGCGTTCAGGCCTTCGCCCAGAGCCGTGATGGCGACGCGGTCTTCCTCGGCGGACCGGGCCTTCTCGGCCTCGACGCGGGCGCGCTCTTCCTCGGCGGCGCGACGGGCGGCGACGGCCTCGGCTTCCAGACGTTCAGCGGCGATGGCGGCGTCCTTGAAGGCCAGGACGGCGGAGGCCATTTCACCGACCTCGTCCTTGCGCCCGATAGCGGGCACTTCGACCGTCTTGTCCCCGCCGGCCAGACGACGCATGACCGAGGTCATGGCCGAGATCGGCCGGGCGATCAGGCTGGACAGCATCCAGCCGCAGCCGATGGCGATCAGCAGGGCCATGATCACGCCGCCGATCAGCACCGTTTGCGCTTGCAGCAGCGCCGTATCCTGGCCCTTGGCGAAGACGACCAGTTGGGCGTTTTCACGCTCGACGATGGCTTCCAGAGCGCCTTCAGCCGGGTCGATATAGGTGTCGGAGATGCCGTTCTGCCCGACCATGGCCACAGCCTGGGCGCGGGTTGCGGGATTGGCGAACAGAACCTGGCCCGGCTCAACCACCACGCTGACCCAGTCGTCGGCCGCCTTGAGCGCGGCGTCGATGTTCTTGCCGTTTTCAGGCGACAGACGGCGAACTTCGTCCAGCTGTTTGCGGAAATTCTCACGGTGCTTGGCCAGGCGATCAATATAGTATTGCTCGCCCGACAGCAGGTAGCCACGGTAGCTGAGCTCCTGGCGCGCCATGTAGAATTTCGCGCCCTCGGCGGCGGCGGTGGCGGCGGACGTCCGCACGCTGTCGCGGCGCGCCATTTCCATCGTGTTGATGTTGACGAAGACGATCGTGCCCATCACCGCGATGGCGACCAGGACGCCCGCGAAGGCGACAACCACCTTACGCACAATCTTCATGTTGTTCAGTAAGTTAAACACGCCCATGGTCTATTCCCCCCAGGTTTCTGTTCAGTCGGCTCAGAGCGCGAACGTCAGCGCGCCCACCAGGCGGCCGTCGTAGTTCTCGCCCAGGGCATGGCTGTCGGTGTCGTACCAGCGGACATCCAGAGCCAGTTTCTCGGTCAGCTTGTGCTTCACGCCGACATTCCAGGCGGCGTATTCGGCGCCGCCGTCAGCGGTGCGGTCGGCGATGGCGACCGAGGCCTTGGTCTTCGGTCCGACCGAAACCGTGCCCTGAACCTCGACCCACCAGGCCTCCCTGGTCGCGGCGAAACCGTCGGGCGTATAGTTGACGCGAAGGCGGGTGTTGACCGGACCCAGCTTGCGCGAGGCGTCGGCCTGGTATTCCCAGTAGTTGGCGTCGACGCCGGCGCGGGTGCCCGGCAGGTCGCGGTTCACCACCGACAGATCGAACTTGTAGCCCGCCGCCTCGGGGCGCCAGCCGATGACGCTGACGATCTCGGCGTCCGAGCCCTGCGACAGCTTGGCGGTCGAGGCGAAGACGCTGGCGTAGAATTCGCCGCTGGAGACCTCGACCGAGCCGTTGACGCTGGGGTCCCCTGCGCTCTTGCCCAGGCCCTTGCCGACATATTCGCTGGCGACGCCGATCTGGGCGTCGAAGGCGGGGGCTGCAATGGAGTGCGCCTGTACGGCGCCGGCGCCCAGCGCCACGGCGAGGCCGGCGATGAGCGGGACGATGGCGGCGCCGTTCTGGCGCCCTAGGCTACGCTGTTCGAGCATTTCTACCTCAGTGACTATGAGGTCTATCTGACCGAACAAGCGTAGATTTTTGTAAATCAGAGACTACGTAGAACTCCGCACACCGTCAGTTTTGCTGGGACGCCAGTCGACGTGGTTAAGGCTTCGTTGACGCCGAAATCCACAGAAACTTCATCGTTAACAGCCGAAAACCATCTTTACAGTAATGGTCATTTTTTTGCCTATATACAGAACCGCGATATCAATTAAGTTTTGAGCGTGACCGCTGCACGTCATGGTTAACCCCGGATTTGCGCAATACTCGACCAATGTATAGAAGGCGCCTCTCGGCAAGATTCTGTAGATTTCGCTTCCACAGCTTCATCGTCCGGCGACCCAGAAGCGTGAGGAGTTCTCCCATCCCATCGGCGATGCAAAGCATCCTGTCTTTTGCGACCGCGATATCGCGCCGACGCTGGAGCGGCGTGCTGCTGGCGGTCGTCGCCGTGGGCGGGGCCATGGGTTTCAGAAGCCTGCTGGAGGGCCTGGGCCAGTTCTATTACCTGCCCATGGTTCCCGCCGTCGTGGTCACGGCCCTGCTGGCGCGCCGCCCGGCCACGGCCCTGGCCATCGCCCTGTCCATCGCCGTCAACCTGATCCTGCCGCCCCGTGAAAGCCTCTCGGAAGCCCTGACCAACGCCGCGCTGTTCGCCGGCGTCACATGGCTGATCGCGGAGATTTGCTGGGGGTTCAGGGCGCTGAACAGCCGGACCCGCGACCTGACACAGCAGTTGGCGGCCAAGGACGCCATGCTCAACACCGCCCTGGCCTCGGTGCCGGTGGTGACGCTGGAGGCCAATGGCGACATCCGCCGCCTGAACCCCGCCGCCGCCGACCTGTTCGCCCTGACCGAGAAGGCCGCGCGCGGACGCCCCTTCATCGAACTGGCCCCCGGCTTCGACATCAACGCCATCGTCGGCTCCGGCGCGCCCGGCGGTCCGCTGGAGGCCAAGGACGGCCACTGGACCGGCCTGCGCCCGGACGGAGCGACCTTCCCTCTCAGCATCCAGTACGGAATCGTGCCGGGATCAACGGGCGGCGAACTGATCGCCCTGTGCCTGACTGACCTCAGCCGCTGGCACGCCGCCGACGCCCAGGCGCGCGAACTGCACGCCCAGCTGAACAAGGTCTGGCGCCTGAACTCGCTGGGCGAGATGGCCGCCACCCTGGCCCATGAACTGAACCAGCCGCTCAGCGCCGCCGCCACCTATCTGCACGCCAGCCAGATGGACATGGAACGGGCCGGCCCCCTGGGCGACAGCGCCCTGCGCACCACCGCCCTGGCCAAGGGCCAGTTGCTGCGGGCCGGCCAGATCATCCGGCGGATGCGCGAGCTCCTGTCGCCGGAGGCTCATCGCCTGGACAGCGAGCGCGCCTCGTCCATGGTCGAGGACCTGGGCCCCATCCTGACGATGATCGGGTCCAGCAAGGGCGTGACCATCCGCCTGGACGTCGAAGCCAGGGACGACCGGGTTCAGGCCGAACGCATCCAGTTCCAGCAGGCCATGGTCAACCTGACTCGCAATGCGGTCGAGGCCGTCGGCGACCATACGGCGCCCGAGGTCGTCATCATCGGCCGCGTCCTGTCGGACACCCATTACAGCATCAGTGTCGAAGACAATGGACCCGGCATCGCCGAGGATCAGATCGACCGCATCTTCCAGCCCATGACCACCACCAAATCCGGCGGCATGGGCCTGGGCCTGTCCGTCACCCGCACCATCGTCGAAAGTCACGGCGGTCGGCTGCAAGTCTCGAGAAGCGCGCTGGGGGGCGCGGCCTTCTCGTTCAACCTGAACCGAGAACCGAGCGTCGAGAACGCATGAGCCTCCATTCCGTATTCATCATCGACGACGACCCCGGCGTCCGCGATTCCCTTCTGGTCCTGTTGCGCAGCGAGGGCATCCGCGCCCGCGGTTTCGCCAGCGGAGTCGATTTCTTCAAAAACCTGCCCGAGGACGCCACCGCCTGCGTCATCACCGACGTGCGGATGCCCGACATGGAGGGCGGAGAGGTGGTCCGTCGCCTGGCCCAGATGCGCGGTCATGCCTGGCCTATCATCGTCATCACCGGCCATGCCGACGTGCCGATGGCCGTGCAGATGATGAAGGCCGGCGTCATCGACTTCATCGAAAAGCCGTTCGAGCCGGGCCGTCTGATCGAGACCGTGCGCGGCTGTCTGAGCCAGCTGAACGACGTCGACCATGAGCAGGCGACCCGCGCCGCCGCCGAGCTGAGGCTGACCCGGTTGACCCCGCGCGAGCGTCAGGTCTTCGACGCCCTGATCCACGGCCACTCCAACAAGGCCATCGCGCTGGAGCTGGACATCAGCCCGCGCACCGTCGAGGTCTTCCGCGCCAAGGTCATGACCAAGATGGAGGCCGACAGCCTGTCGGCCCTGGTCCGCATGGGGCTGATCCTGGGCTGACCCCCAATCGTGGGCTGATCCCATAAGGCTTGCAGCCAGACGCGCTTCGGGGCGTTATCGCCGCGACCTGAACGGAGCCTGCCCATGCCCTCCCCCGCTGACGACCGCCTGATCCGCAACCTCGCCTTCATCGACGGGGCCTGGGTCGGGGCCGACGACGGCGCGACCTTCGAGGTGACGGACCCGGCGACGGGCGAGGTTCTGGCCGTCGCGCCGGACATGGGCGCCGCCGAGACCCGCCGCGCCGTCGCCGCCGCCGAGGCCGCGATGAAGCCCTGGGCGACGAAGACGGCGGGCGAACGGGCGCGCGTCCTTCGCCGCTGGTTCGATCTGATGATGTCGGAACAGGAGGCCCTGGGCCGCCTGATGACCCGCGAGCAGGGCAAGAGCCTGACCGAAGCCAGGGGCGAGATCGCCTACGCCGCCAGCTTCATCGAATGGTTCGCCGAGGAGGGCAAGCGCACCTATGGCGAGGTCATCCCCAGCCACGATGCGGGCAAGCGGCTGATGACCCTGCGCCAGCCGGTCGGGGTGGTGGGGGCGATCACGCCGTGGAACTTCCCCGCCGCCATGATCACCCGCAAGGTCGGCCCGGCCCTGGCCGCTGGCTGCGCCGTGGTGCTGAAACCCGCCAGCCAGACGCCGCTGTCGGCCCTGGCCCTGGCGGTTCTGGCGGAGGAAGCGGGCCTGCCGCCCGGCCTGTTCAACGTCGTCACCGGCTCGGCCTCGGCCATCGGCGGCGAGCTGACGTCCAACCCGGCAGTGCGCAAGATCAGCTTCACCGGCTCGACCGAGATCGGCCGCCTGCTGATGAAGCAGTCGTCCGAAACCATCAAGAAGATGAGCCTGGAGCTGGGCGGCAACGCCCCCTTCCTGGTCTTCGACGACGCCGACGTGGACGCCGCCGTGGCGGGGGCCGTGGCCTCGAAATACCGCAACGCGGGCCAGACCTGCGTCTGCACCAACCGCTTCTACGTCCAGGCCGCCGTTCACGACGAATTCGTCGCCAAGCTGACCCAGGCCACCCAGGCTCTGAAGGTCGGCAACGGCCTGGACGAGGGCGTGCAGATCGGTCCGCTGATCGACGAGAAGGCGGTGAAGAAGGTCGAGGACCACGTCGCCGACGCCCTGGCCAAGGGGGCGACCCTGCTGACCGGCGGGGCGCGTCACGCCCTGGGCATGACCTTCTTCCAGCCGACGGTTCTGTCCGGCGTGACCCAGGACATGAAGATGTGCCGCGAGGAGACCTTCGGTCCCGTCTCGGGCGTCGTCCGTTTCGAGACGGAAGAAGAAGGGATCGCCCTGGCCAATGACACCGAGTTCGGCCTGGCCGGATACTTCTACGCGCGCGACATGGGCCGCATCTGGCGCGTGGCCGAGGCGATGGAGACCGGCATGATCGGCGTGAACACCGGCCTGATCTCCACCGAGGTCGCGCCCTTTGGCGGGATCAAGCAATCCGGCCTGGGTCGCGAAGGCTCGCGCCACGGCATCGAGGACTACCTCGAGCTGAAATACGTCTGCATGGGCCTGTAAGGCCCGCCGCACCGCCGGACGTCAGTCCTCGGACGGTTCCGTGTCGTCTTCGGCTTCGCCGCCGGCCTTGGCGGCCTTCTTGGCGGCTTTCGCAGCAGCCTTGGCTTCCGCCTTCTTGGCGTCGGCGCGCTCGCGCTCTTGCCGTTCGAAACTATAGTTGGGCTTACGGGCCATTGATGTCCTCTCGCGCCGGGCCGCCAAACGGCGACGTCAAACCTTCATTTGGTCCCAGTCGCCCGCCGCGACAACCGTGAAACGGCGCCCGAGGCGATATTTGCGCCTCGCCCGCGCGACAGGCGCCGCCGTTCGACCAAAGTCGCTCTCTGCAAATCCATCGCCCTGCTGTCAGTCTCATCCTCGACGATCCGGCAACAGGATCGCGAGGAAACGGTCGCGAAACGCGACCCTACAGGAAGGGACTGCCCATGACCGACCGCACCATGAGTGCGGCGGAGGGCGCGGAGCACACGGTCGACAAGAACGACCGGCTCGTGATTCTGGCGTCGTCCGTCGGCACCGTCATCGAATGGTACGACTTCTATCTCTACGGCTCGCTGGCCGCGATCATCACCACCCAGTTCTTCTCGGGCGTGAACGAGACCACCGGCTATATCTTCGCCCTGATGGCCTTCGCCGCCGGGTTCGCGGTCCGTCCGTTCGGCGCCATCGTCTTCGGGCGGCTGGGCGACCTGTGGGGGCGCAAGAACACCTTCCTCGTCACCATGCTGCTGATGGGCCTGTCGACCTTCGTCGTCGGTCTGTTGCCGCCCTATGCGGCTATCGGCATCGCCGCCCCGATCATCCTGGTGCTGATGCGCCTGATCCAGGGCCTGGCGCTGGGCGGTGAATACGGCGGCGCCGCCACCTACGTCGCCGAGCACGCCCCCCACGGCAAGCGCGGCTACTACACCTCCTTCATCCAGATCACGGCGACCGCCGGTCTGGTCCTCAGCCTGGCCGTCATTCTGGGCGTCCGCTACGCGGTGGGCGAGGAAGCCTTCGCCGCATGGGGCTGGCGCATTCCCTTCCTGGTCTCGATCCTGTTGCTGGGCGTGTCGCTGTGGATCCGCCTGAAGCTGGCCGAGAGCCCCTCGTTCAAGCGCATGAAGGCCGAAGGCAAGGGGTCCAAGACCCCGCTGAAGGACAGCTTCATGAAGTGGCCGAACCTGAAGCTGGTGCTGATCGCCCTTGTCGGTCTGACGGCCGGTCAGGCGGTCATCTGGTACACGGGTCAGTTCTACGCCCTGTTCTTCCTGGAGCGGGTGCTGCGGGTCGACGCCACCCTGGTCTACGTCCTGCTGGCTGTCGCTCTGCTGCTGGCCTCGCCCTTCTTCATCTTCTGGGGCTGGCTGTCGGACAAGGTGGGACGCAAGCCGATCATCCTGGCCGGCTGCCTGCTGGCCGCGATCACCTACTTCCCGCTGTTCAACGCCCTGACGGAAGCCGCCAACCCGCGTCTGGCCGC
The DNA here is from genome assembly GCF_013386595.1 of Brevundimonas sp. P7753. Taxonomy (NCBI): domain Bacteria; kingdom Pseudomonadati; phylum Pseudomonadota; class Alphaproteobacteria; order Caulobacterales; family Caulobacteraceae; genus Brevundimonas; species Brevundimonas sp. P7753. Next base: position 30,328 of record NZ_JACARP010000003.1, read on the forward strand.
CGCCGCCGCCTCGGCTCCGGTCACGGTCTATGCCGATCCGGCCGACTGCCACCTGCAGTTCGATCCCGTGGGCAAGACGGTGTTCAACCACTCCTGCGACGTGGCCAAGTCCTACCTGGCCAAGGCCGGCGTGACCTACACCAATGTCGCCGCGCCCGCAGGCACGGTGGCCGAGGTCCGCATCGGCGATCAGTCGGTCATCCCCAGCTTCCGCGGCGACGCCATGACCACCGCTGACTTCGCCGCCCAGAAGAAGACCTGGGATGCGGGTCTGGGCGAGGCTCTGACCACCGCCGGCTATCCCGCCAAGGCCGACAGCGCTCTGGTCAACAAGCCGATGGTGGTGCTGATCCTGTTCATCCTCGGCTTCTACGTGACCATGGTCTACGGGCCGATCGCGGCGGCCCTGGTCGAGATGTTCCCGACCAATATCCGCTACACCTCGATGTCCCTGCCCTATCACATCGGCAACGGCTGGTTCGGCGGCTTCCTGCCGACCACGGCCTTCGCCATGGTCGCGGCCACAGGCAATATCTACTACGGCCTCTGGTATCCGATCGTGGTGGCGGTCGCGACGGTCGTGCTGGGCTTCCTGTTCGTCAAGGAAGGCAAGGACGTCGATCTGAACGCCTGATCCATAAGGTTCGCCAACCTGCGGGCGGTTCGGCTTCGGTCGAGCCGCCCTTTTTTTTGTTCTTGTCCCCAAGCCCCGCTGCGTCCCACATGCCGGTCATGTTCAGCCTCGCGACCCTGGCCCTGGTGGCCGCCTATATGGCGACCCTGTTCGCGGTCGCCTGGTGGTACGAACGCCCGTCGATCAAGACGCGCGGCGGAGCCTTGGGGCCGTCGCTCTACGCCCTGTCGCTGGCCATCTATTGCACGTCGTGGACCTATTACGGGGCGGTGGGGACGGCGGCGCGGTCGGCCTGGGAATACCTGCCCATCTATATTGGCCCGGCCCTGGGGGTGACGGTGCTGTTTCCGCTGTGGAAGCGCATCGCGGCGGCGGCCCGGCGCGAGAACGTCGGCTCGATGGCCGACTTCATCTCGTCCCGCTACGGCAAGAGCCCGGCCCTGGGCGCGGCGGTGGCCGTCGTCGCCATCCTGGGGTCCCTGCCCTACATCGCCCTGCAGCTGAAATCCCTGTCGATGGCGGGCGAGATGATCACCGCCGGGACCCCGGTGGCGGGCTCGGAGAGCCTGACGGTTCTGGTCATGGCCGGGGTGCTGGCCGGGTTCGCCATCCTGTTCGGCGCGCGCCGTCCCGACCTGACCGAGCACAATCGCGGCCTGATCCAGGCCATCGGCATTGAGTCCATCGTCAAGCTGGCCGCCCTGCTGGCGGTGGCGATCTTCGCCCTGGTGCTGCTGCGCCACGCCCCGGCCTCAGCGGATGTCACCGCCAGCCTGGGCGAACTGGCGCGCTGGCCCGATCTGGACGGGCGCTTCTGGGCCATCGTCCTGGTGGCGACGCTGGCTATCTTCTGCCTGCCGCGTCAGTTTCACGTCGCCTTTGTCGAGGGCGGCGACCCGGCCCAGGTGCGGCGCGCGCGCTGGATCTTTCCCCTCTATCTGCTGCTAACCAGTCTGGCGGTCCTGCCCCTGGTGGCGGCGGGCGGCCTGTTCGCGCCCCACGTCAATCCTGACCTGCTGGTCCTGGCCCTGCCGCTGAACAGCGGCCAGCCGGCGCTGACGGCCATCGTCTTCGTCGGCGGCTTCTCGGCGGCGACGGCCATGGTCATCGTCGAGGCCGTGGCCCTGTCGGCCATGGTGTCCAACAATCTGGTCCTGCCGTTATTGGCCGCCGAACGGCGCCGACGCGGCGAGCGCGCGGGCGACATGGCGCGCGCCATCCTGAACATCCGCCGCCTGGCCATCGTGGCCCTGCTGCTGATGGCCTGGGTCTATTATCAGGCCATGGACCGATCCAGCGGGCTGGCGGCCATGGGGCTGGTGTCGTTTGCGGCCCTGGCCCAGCTGGCCCCGGCCCTGTTCGGCGCGGTGCTGTGGCGCGGCGGACGCTCGCGCGGGGCGCTGGCGGGGCTGGCGGTCGGGATGACGGTCTGGCTGGTCATGCTGGCGGCGCCGCAGCTGGCGCCCGGTTTCGGCCTGAACGTGCCGGCCATGATCGGGTTGGAAGACCCGTTCGCGGCGGGGGTCTTCCTCAGCCTGGCGCTCAACCTCGGGGTCTTCATCGCCGTGTCCAAGCTGGGCGCGCCGCGCCTGATCGACCGGGTCCAGGCCCGCGCCTTTGTCGATCGGCTGGGGCCGGACTGGATGGAGGGGCGCGGCGGCCTGGCCGGGGCCTCGGTCGGCGATCTGAAGGCCTTGGCGGCCCGCTTCATCGGCGACGAACGGGCCGAGCGCGCCTTCGCCGCCTGGGCGCGCGAAACCGAGATACGCCTACGCGACGCCGACCCCGCCGACGCCGGCCTGGCCCGCGCCGCCGAACGGATGCTGGCGGGCGCCATCGGGGCCGCCTCGGCCCGGCGGGTCATCGCCGCCGCCCTGGCCGCCGGGGGCCGCGCGCCCGAGGACGTGGTGCGGATGCTGGACGAGGCCTCGCAGGCGGTCCAGTTCAACCGCGACCTGCTGCAGACCACCTTGGACAACATCGACCAGGGCGTCAGCGTGGTGGACGAGGACCTGCGCCTGACCGCCTGGAACCGGCGCTATGTCGAGATGTTCGGCCTGCCCGCCGGCTTCGTCCACATCGGCCTGCCCATCGCCGCCGTCTATCGTCTGAACGCCGAGCGCGGCGAGACCGACCCCGGCGATATCGAGGCCTGGATCGAGCGGCGGCTGGAGGCCCTGTCGCGCCGCATCCCTCACGACCATGAGCGCGAGCAGCCCGACGGGCGCATCCTGCGCTCCTCCGGCGCCCCCATCCCCGGCGGCGGCTACGCCACCAGCTATACCGACATCACCGCCCTGCGCCGCGCCGCCCGCGAGCTGGAGGAGGCCAATGAGCGGCTGGAGGCCCGCGTCGCCGACCGCACCGAACGGCTCGAAGAAGCCCGGCGTCTGGCCGAAGACGCCACGGCCTCCAAGACCCGCTTCCTGGCCGCCGCCAGCCACGACCTGTTGCAGCCCCTGCACGCCGCGCGCCTGTTCATCGCCGCGCTGAAGGAGGAGCCGTCGCTGGCGCCGGGGTCGCCGGGGCGCGGACTGGCGACCAACGCCGACCGCTCGATCGACAGCGCCCACCGCCTGCTGACGGCCCTGCTCAACCTGTCCAAGCTGGAGGCGGGCGGGGTCCAGCCCGCGGTCGCTCCCTTGTCGCTGGACGCCCTGTTCGCCGAACTGCGCCGCGAGTTCGCCCCCATGGCCCGCGCCAAGGGCCTGAGGCTGAGCGTCGTGCCGTCCGGCCTCTGGGTCGCCTCGGACCACGACCTGCTGCGCTCCATGCTTCAGAACCTGGTCGGCAACGCCATCCGCTACACCGACACGGGCCGGGTTCTGGTCGGGGCGCGGCGCGACGGCGAGACGGTGCAGATGCTGGTCTGCGACACGGGGCGCGGCATCCCGGATGCGGATCGCGAGAGCGTCTTCGGCGAGTTCGTGCGTCTGCCCGGCGCCCCCGTCGACGATCCGGGCGCCGGACTGGGCCTGGCCATTGTGCAGAAGCTGTCGGACCTGCTGCGGCATCCCTTGTCGATGGCGTCCCGCGTCGGACGCGGCACGACCTTCCGCGTCAGCGCGCCGCGCGCCGCCGCCCAGGTCGTTATCGCCCCCCTCGCCGAGAGCGACGCGCGGTTGCCGCTGGCGGGGTTGCGGGTGCTGTGCGTGGACAATGAACCCGCCATCCTCGACGCCCTGACCGCCCTGCTGAGCCGCTGGGGGGCGCAGACGACCACGGCGCGGTCGGTGGCGGAGGGGATCGCGGCGAAAGGGCCTTTCGACGCGGCCCTGGTCGACCTGCACCTGGGCGACGGGGCGGACGGGCTGACGGTGGTGGACGCCCTGCGGGCGCGCGGCCTGCGCCGCATAGGCCTCGTCACCGCCGACACCCGCGAGGGGCTGAAGGAAACGGCCACGGCGGCGGGCGCGACCCTGCTGCCCAAGCCGGTCAAGCCGGCGGCGCTGAAGGCGTTTCTGTCGCGTTGAGCGAAAATTCTCCCTCCCCTTCATGGGGAGGGTGGCTGAGCCCGCAGGGCGAAGTCGGGTGGGGGCGCTTCGGCACATCACGCGCTGTGCTTGGTATCGCCTCGCCCTCCCCACCCGGTCGCTTCGCGACCACCCTCCCCATGAAGGGGAGGGAGAGACAACGCGTCAGAGATCGATCGACTGGGCCAAAATCACCGCCTGCGTGCGGTTATGCACCCCCAGTTTGCGGAAGACGCTGGTCAGGTGGGCCTTGATGGTGGCCTCGGTGACGCCGAGGTCGAAGGCGATCTGCTTGTTCAGCCGCCCGGCTCTCAGGCCTTCGAGGATGCGCAATTGCGACGGCGTCAGGCTGGCGATGCGGGCTTCCAGATCGCCTTCCTCGGGACCGGGCGCGCCGACGTCGGGCGCCCAGCCGTCGCCCGACAGGATGGCGGCGATGGCCTCGACCATGATCGGCAGGGCGGCGGACTTGGGGATGAAGCCGGCGGCGCCGAGCGCGAGCGCCCGCCTCACCGTCGGCGGCTCCTCGCTGGCCGAAACCACGGCGACGGGAACGGCGGGGTGGTCGGCGCGGATGCGGCTCAGGCCCGCCATGCCCTCGCTGTCCGACAGCTTCAGGTCCAGCAGCAGCAGATCGGTCGGCGCTTCCGCCAAGGCCGCCTGAACCTCGGCCAGACTGGCGCATTCCGCAATCACGGCGCCGGGTGCGGCCTTTTCGACGGCCGATCTCAACGCCGCCCGAAACAGAGGGTGGTCGTCGGCGACGACGATGCGATCCATGAAAATCCTTCCCGCACGCGGTTCTTTTTCGGGTCGAGGCCGCGCTGTGACGACACCATGCCGCGCCTCGACTTTGGTCGAAACTAGACCAATGGCTAATGGCCGCATACCGCCCCCGCGCGGAATGCTGCGGTCTCGAGGTTCGCATCAGACGCACCCGGGAGGAAATGACATGGGAAGATACCGCCTGCTCGGCGGCGCGGCTGCGGCTGCGCTTCTGTTTGCGCCCGGCGCCGTCCTGGCCCAGGACGCCAATGCGGCCCTCGAAGCGCGCATCGCCCTGCTCGAAGCCGAACTGAACAGTCTGAAATCCGAGGTCGCCGCCGCGCGAACCCAGCAGACGACCCAGTCGCAGGCCATGGCGCAGGACATCATCCGTCTGGAGACCCGCCCTGCCGCCACGCCGGTTTCGGCCCCCGCCGCCCCGCGCGAGGAAGGCTTCCGCATCGGCGATCACACGGTCAAGTTCGGCGGCTTCATCAAGGTCGACGCCATGGCCTCGAACTATTCCGGCGGCGACCCGGCCAACGGCGACGCCCTGCGCGAATACCACCTGCCCGGCTCCATCCCGGTCGGCGGCGCGGACGAAGACACGGCCACGGACTTCAACGCCCGCCAGACCCGGTTCTGGCTGACCACCGACGGTCTGGTCGGCGGCCACAAGGTCGGCACGCGGCTGGAAATGGACTTCCAGACCCTGCCCGGAACCGGCGACCAGCGCACCACCAGCGGCGCCAACCCCGCCCTGCGCCGCGCCTTCGTCACCATCGACAACTGGCTGATCGGCCAGGAGTGGACCAACTTCCAGAACACCGCCGTCCTGCCCGAGTCCGCCGATTTCGTCGGCGCCGCCGAGGGCACGGTCTTCGCGCGCCAGGCCCAGGTCCGTTACACGCGCGGTCCCTTCTCCATCGCGGTCGAGAATCCCGAGACCACCGTCACCCCCTTCGGCGGCGGCGCCCGCATCATCGCCGACGACAACAGCCTGCCTGACCTGACGGCCCGCTATGCGATCAGCCGCCCCTGGGGCGACGTCCAGTTCGCAGGCCTGCTGCGTCAGCTGAAGTATCAGAACCCGGCGACCAGCATCGACGACACGGCGACGGGCTGGGGCCTGTCGGCCTCGGCCAAGCTCAAGGTGGGGGCGCAAGACGACCTGCGCTTCATGCTGTCAGGCGGCGAAGGCGTGGGCCGCTATCTGGGCCTCAACTTCTCCAACGACGCGGTGCTGGACGCCTCGGGCCAGTTGGACGCCATCGGCGTGATCGCCGGGTTCGCCGCCTATCGCCACGTCTGGACGCCGGGCTGGCGCTCCAGCCTGATCTGGTCGGCCCAGAGGGTGGACAACGACGTCCTGCTGACCGGCGCGGGCGCCAACCGCTCGGCCCAGAGCCTGCACGCCAACCTGATCTGGTCGCCCGTGACCGCGTTTGATATCGGCGCCGAACTGATGTTCGCTGACCGCAAGCTGGAATCTGGACTGGACGGCGACATGACCCGTCTGATCCTGTTCGCCAAATACGGCTTCTAAAAACAAGAAACTGGGAGGAAAGCGCGCGTGTCCACTGAACCGGAAATCTATCCCGTCCCCGCCGACCTGGCCGCCCGCGCCCACATGGACCGCGCCGGCTATGAAGCGGCCCGGATCGCCGCGCGCGACACGCCGGACGCCTATTGGAGCGAACAGGCCAAGCGCCTCGACTGGATGACCTTCCCGTCCAAGATCAAGGATGTGTCGTTCAACAAGGCCGACTTCCGCATCCGCTGGTTCGAGGACGGGGTGCTGAACGTCTCGGCCAACTGCATCGACCGCCACCTGCCCCACCGGGCTGACGACACGGCCATCATCTGGGAAGGCGACGAGCCGACCGACAGCGAGCACGTCACCTACGGCCAGCTTCATGACCGCGTCTGCCGCATGGCCAATGTGCTCAAGGCCAACGGCGTCCGCAAAGGCGACCGCGTCACCATCTATCTGCCGATGATCCCCGAGGCCGCCTACGCCATGCTGGCCTGCGCCCGCATCGGCGCGGTCCACTCGGTCATCTTCGGCGGCTTCTCGCCCGACAGCATCGCCGGGCGCATCGAGGACTGCGGCTCCACCTTCGTCATCACCGCCGACGAGGGCTGCCGCGGCGGCAAGAAGGTGCCGCTGAAGGCCAATGTCGACAAGGCGCTGGAAAAGGTCTCGGGCGTCGACGGCGTCCTGCTGATCCGCCACACCGGGGCCGAGGTCGGCTTCGTCGAGGGCCGCGACCGGGACTATGAGACCGAGGCGGCGAAAGTCACCGCCCACTGCCATCCCGAGCCGATGCAGGCCGAAGACCCCCTGTTCATCCTCTACACCTCGGGTTCGACCGGAAAACCCAAGGGCGTGCTGCACACCACCGGCGGCTATCTGTTCTGGGCCAGCTACACCCATGAACTGGTCTTTGATTATCGTCCCGGCGAGGTCTTCTGGTGCACCGCCGACGTGGGCTGGGTGACGGGGCACTCCTATGGAATCTACGGCCCTCTGGCCAATGGAGCCACGACCCTGATGTTCGAGGGCGTGCCCAACTATCCAACCGTCAGCCGCTTCTGGGAGGTCATCGACAAGCATCAGGTCGAGATCTTCTACACCGCTCCGACGGCCCTGCGCTCGCTGATGCGCGACGGCGATGCGCCGGTGAAGGCGACCAGCCGCAAGAGCTTGCGCCTGCTGGGCAGCGTCGGCGAACCGATCAATCCCGAGGCCTGGCGCTGGTATCACGAGGTCGTCGGCGACAGCCGTCTGCCCATCGTCGACACCTGGTGGCAGACCGAGACCGGCGGCGTTCTGGTCTCCCCCCTGCCGGGCGCGACGGACCTCAAGCCCGGCTCGGCGACCAAGCCCCTGCCCGGCGTCGAACTGGAGATCGTCGACGCCGAAGGCGGGGTTCTGGAAGGCGTGACCGAGGGCAACCTGGTCATCACCGACAGCTGGCCCGGTCAGATGCGCACGGTCTATGGCGATCACCAGCGCTTCTTCGAGACCTATTTCTCGACCTATCCGGGCAAGTATTTCACCGGCGACGGCTGCCGCCGCGACGCCGACGGCTACTACTGGATCACCGGCCGGGTCGATGACGTCATCAACGTCTCGGGCCACCGCATGGGCACGGCCGAGGTCGAGAGCGCCCTGGTCCTGCACGACATCGTGGCCGAGGCGGCGGTCGTCGGCTTCCCTCACGACATCAAGGGTCAGGGCATCTACGCCTATGTCACCCTGGTGCGCGGCGTGGAGGCCACCGAGGCCCTGCGCAAGGAGCTGGTCGCCCACGTCCGCAACGAGATCGGCCCCATCGCCGCCCCCGACGTGATCCAGTGGGCGCCCGGCCTGCCCAAAACCCGATCCGGCAAGATCATGCGGCGTATTTTGAGAAAGATCGCCGAGAACGAACTGGGGGCGCTGGGCGACACCTCGACCCTGGCCGACCCTTCGGTCGTCGACGACCTGGTGAAGAACCGGGCCGCCTGACGACCACCCCCGCTCTCCCCGGAGCAAGCGGCCGGCGTTCCTGAAAGGGAGCGTCGGCCGTTTCGTCGTTTGAGCCCTGGCCGCAGCGGCGCTAGACAACCGGCGACAGCGAACAGGAGCAGACCATGAGCGGAACCGTCCTCATCACCGGCGCCACGGCGGGCATCGGCCAGGCGGCTGCGCGCCGCTTCGCCTCCGCAGGCTGGAAGATCATCGCCACCGGCCGTCGCGCCGAGCGTCTGGACGAACTGGTCGCCGAACTGGGCGCCGACGTGGTCCATCCCCTCGTCTTCGACATTCGCGACGAGGCCGCCATCGACGCGGCCCTGGACGCCCTGCCCGAGGGCTTTGGCGAGATCGACGTCCTGATCAACAACGCCGGGCTGGCTCTCGGCACCGCCGCCGCCCAGGACGCCGATCTGGACCAGTGGCGTCAGATGATCGACACCAACATCACCGGCCTGGTCACCATCACGCGGCGCCTGCTGCCGCGCCTGATCGCGCGCAAGGGCGCCATTCTGAACATCAGCTCGGTGGCCGCGACCTATCCCTACAAGGGCGGCAACGCCTATGGCGGCACCAAGGCCTTCGTGCGCCAGTTCTCGCTGGGCCTGCGCGCCGACCTGCACGGCACCGGGGTCCGCGTCACCTCCATCGAGCCCGGCATGACCGAGACCGAGTTCACCCTGGTCCGCACTAGCGGCGACCAGGCGGCGTCGGACGCCCTCTATGACGGCGCGAAGCCGATGACCGGCGAGGACATCGCCGAGACCCTGTTCTGGGTCGCGACCCTGCCGCCCCATCTGAACATCAATGCGCTGGAGCTGATGCCCGTCAGCCAATCGTTCGCGGGCTTCCAGGTGGCGCGGGGCTAAACCCCTTCCTCTTTCGTCATCCTCCGGCAAGCCGCGCAGCGGCGCTGACCGGGGGACCCAGCGGCGCCCGTCAGGGCGACATCCCACGCACCGCGCTTGCCGCAAAGATCGCCTTCGGCGCCGCTGGGTCCCCCGGTCTCGCTCCGCTCGCCGGAGGATGACGAAAGTAAGGGCGTGCTCGGCGCGCGCCCCACAGCTGCGCCGCTTCCGGGATGACGGCGAGAGGCGTAGATTAGCCCAATGGCCGCGTCCGCAACCGAAACTGAACTGAAGTTCCGGCTCGGCCCCGGCGCGGTCGTGCGCCTGTCGGGGCACCCGGCGCTGCAAGGGGAGCAGACCAGCCAGTCCCTGCGCTCGGTCTATTTCGACACCCCTGACGGCGTGCTGCGCGCGGCCGGGTTCAGCCTGAGGGTGCGGACCACGCCCGGCGGCTTCGTCCAGACGCTGAAACGCCAGACCGCCCCCGGCCAGACCGCCCGCGACGAGTGGGAGGTCCCTGTCGCTTCCGAGTCCCTGGACCTCGCCGCGCTGAAAGCCACCCCCGCGCACAGGCTGCTGAAGGGCCGCGGTCCTGATCTGTCGCCCCGCTTCGCCACAACCGTCGTCCGCCGCATCCGGATGGTCGAGCTGAACGGCGCCCTGATCGAGGCCGCCTTCGACGCGGGCGAGCTGTCGGCCAGAGACCCGGAGGGGGGCGACCGCCGCGAGCCCATCTACGAGCTGGAGCTGGAGCTGAAGCGCGGCGACCCCGCCGTCCTCTTCACCCTGGCCCGCCGTCTGGCGCGCGATCTGGCCATCGTCCCGGTGTTCGAGAGCAAGTCCGAGCGCGGCTGGCGTCTGGCCGAGGGGAGCAGTCGCAGCCCCCGACGCGCCGCGCCCACGCCCCTGTCATCCGAAGCCACGACCAGCGACGCTTTCCGCACCATCGCCATGGCCTGTCTGGCCCAGGTCTCGGCCAACGCCGAACTGCTGCGGGTCGTGCGCCGTCCTGAGGCCGTGCATCAGCTGCGTGTGGGCCTGCGCCGCCTGCGCGCCGCCATCGGCGTCTTCAAGCCCCTGCTGGCCGAGGCAGATCGCCGGCGCATCGAGACCGAGCTGAAATGGCTGGCGGGCGAGACCGACGGCGCCCGCGATCTGGACGTCTTCATCCGCGACGTCTTCCACCCTACGGCGCAGGACGCCCCCTCGCCCGGCCTGGCGCCGCTGGGTCGACGCCTGCTGACCGCGCGCGGCCAAGCCTACGACCGCGCCCTTGGCGCGCTGCAGTCGCCGCGCTACGGCCTGCTGATGCTGGAAACGACCGCCTGGATCGAGACGGCGCCCCTGCCCGACGAACCTGTGGCCCGGTTCGCCGCCGAGGCGCTCGACCGCCTGCACCATCAGGTGGAAAAGCGCGCCCGGAGCCTGGCCGATCAGGACGCTGACACGCGCCACCACCTGCGCATCCGCGCCAAGCGCCTGCGCTACGCCGCCGAGTTCTTCGCCGACCTGTTTCCGGCCCGTCGCCGCCGCGCCCGCTACCTCCAGGCGCTGGAACAGATGCAGGACACGCTGGGCGCGCTCAATGATCTGGCCGTGGCCCGCGACCGGATTCCCGGCGAAGCCCATCTGGACGACGCCGCGCTCGCCTTCGCCGCCGGGCGCGTCATCGGCCGGCGCGAGCGCGACGAGGCCGCCCTTCTGATCGCCGCCATCAAGGCCAGCCAGGGTTTCCACGACGCCAAGCCCTTCTGGAACGGGCGTGGAAAACGTCAAAAACGGTCGTAGGTCGCAATATGTTCTCATCGCGCAAATGAGAACATCTTGTGAACCAGAACAAACCATGCACATAGTCCGTCTCACAGAGGGAGCGGGTCCTGGCGGGTCTCTCCCAAAGCCCAGAATGGAATCATGGCAAGGGAGAGAAAACCAATGGCACAGGCGGCATTGAAGCTCGTGGGTAAAGAAGACGGCGAAAAGCAACGGGCCCTGGAGGCGGCGATCGCGCAGATCGATCGCGCCTTCGGCAAGGGCTCTGTAATGAAACTGGGCAAGGGCGGGGTCGCCGATGTGATCCCCTCGGTGTCCACCGGATCGCTGGGCCTGGACATGGCGCTCGGCATCGGCGGTTTGCCGCGCGGTCGCGTCATCGAGGTGTTCGGCCCTGAATCCTCGGGCAAGACCACCCTGGCCCTGCACACGGTGGCCGAAATCCAGAAGGCCGGCGGCGTCGCCGCCTTCGTCGACGCCGAACACGCACTTGATCCGGGCTATGCTCAGAAGCTGGGTGTCAATCTGGACGACCTGCTGGTGTCGCAGCCCGACACGGGCGAACAGGCGCTGGAGATCGTGGACACCCTGGTGCGTTCGGGCGCCGTGGACATCGTGGTGGTCGACTCGGTCGCGGCCCTGACGCCACGCGCCGAAATCGAAGGCGAAATGGGCGACAGCCTGCCGGGCCTGCAAGCCCGCCTGATGAGCCAGGCCCTGCGCAAGCTGACCGCCTCGATCTCCAAGTCGAACTGCATCGTCCTGTTCATCAACCAGATCCGTCACAAGATCGGCGTCATGTACGGTTCGCCGGAAACGACGACGGGCGGCAATGCGCTGAAGTTCTACGCCTCGGTCCGCCTCGACATCCGCCGCACCGGCGCGATCAAGAACCGCGACGAGGTCGTCGGCAACACCACCCGCGTCAAGGTGGTCAAGAACAAGGTCGCCCCGCCGTTCCGCGAGGTCATCTTCGACATCATGTACGGCGAAGGCATCTCCAAGCTGGGCGAGATCATCGACTTGGGGGTCAAGGCCGGGGTCATCGACAAGGCCGGCAGCTGGTTCAGCTATGACTCGACCCGCATCGGTCAGGGCCGCGAGAACGTGCGCGAGTTCCTGAAACAGAACCCGGACATGGCCGCCTCGATCGAGGCCGCCGTGCGCGCCTCGACCAACAAGATCGCCGACGAGCTCCTGGGCACGCCGGAACCTGACGAAGGTCAAGATCTGGAAGGGTGAGTCTGGAGGGCTGATCCAGCCCTTCCGCCAGCTTCTCCGTCCGCCGTCCCCCGCGACCCGCCGAACGACCCCGCGGGGCTCGGGCCGGACGGAGCAGGCCCGCCCGATCCGCATCGGGCGGGCCTCTTTTTGTGGGTTGTTCGAGCCTCGCTCTTTTGCCGTCACCGCGGACGGCCCGAAGGGACGATCCGGGGCCCAGACGTCAGCCTCCATGGCATGGTCGGCGAAATATCAGCCGCCTGGGTTCCGGGTTCGCTTCGCGCCCCGGAATGACGGAAAAGAAATCGGGGCGCGCTGCGCCTCTTTTCTCATCGCCCCGACTGTTCTCGGCTCACCCAACCGGGCAAACTCGGCCGTGAAGAACCGGAGCCTTTCATGACCTTCGCCACCGCCGACCTCTGCGACGCCCATCCCGATGTGGTGAAGGTGTGCCACATCCCGTTCCGCAGCTTCGGCCAGGTCAAAGCCTTCCACGGCCCGATCCGCACCCTCAGCGTCCTCGATGACAACGCCCTGGTCCGCCAGGCGCTAGAGCGGCCCGGTCAGGGCGCGGTTCTGGTGGTCAATGGCGGCGGGTCTCTGAAACGCGCCCTGGTCGGCGACAACCTGGCGAAACTGGCCATCGACAACGGCTGGGCCGGGATCATCGTCCACGGCGCCATCCGCGACAGCGCCGTCATCGACAGCATGGGGATCGGCGTCAAGGCCGTGGGGACCATCCCCCTGCGCGCCGACCGCGACGCCATCGGCGAAATCGACATCCCCACGGCCTTCGGCGGCGTCATCTTCACGCCGGGCGACTGGCTCTATGCGGATGCGGACGGGGTGGTTGTTTCGGCTGACCGGCTGCACGGCTAGCCATACCTTTCCTCCCCATTTCATGGGGAGGTGGCGCGGCGGCGCAGCCGACGTGACGGAGGGGGCGACGCCGTCCTTGCCGAATGCGCTCAAATCGTCAAACGGCAGAGCCGCCCCCTCCACCACTTTCGTGGTCCCCCTCCCCATGGAATGGGGAGGAAAAAGCAACGCCGACGTCCGATCCTGTCACGCGATCACGCGCCAGTGATGCGCTCGGCGCAAAATCCCTATATGACGCCGGTTCCGACATTCTCCCTGCGCGCCCGAACTCCTTAGAGCGATACGCCATGACCAGCCTGAAACAGATCCGCTCCACCTTCCTCGACTACTTCGCGGCCGACGGCCACGAGAAGGTGCAGTCGGCTCCGCTGGTGCCGCAGAACGACCCGACCCTGCTGTTCGTCAACGCGGGCATGGTGCCGTTCAAGGACTATTTCACCGGCGCCGCCACCCCGCCCTACAAGCGCGCGACGTCGTCGCAGAAATGCGTGCGCGCCGGCGGCAAGCACAACGACCTGGACAACGTCGGCTACACCGCGCGTCACCACACCTTCTTCGAGATGCTGGGCAATTTCTCGTTCGGCGACTACTTCAAGGACCACGCCATCGAGAGCGCCTGGGGCCTGCTGACCAAGGAGTTCGGCCTTGATCCCAGCCGCCTGCTGGTCACCGTTTATCACACCGACGACGAAGCCTTCGACATCTGGAAGAAGATCACCGGCTTCTCGGACGACAAGATCATCCGCATCCCCACCGCCGACAACTTCTGGGCCATGGGCGACAACGGTCCGTGCGGTCCGTGCACGGAAATCTTCTACGACCACGGCGACCACATCTTCGGCGGCCCTCCGGGCAGCCCCGACGAAGACGGCGACCGCTTCGTGGAGATCTGGAACAACGTCTTCATGCAGCACGAGAAGGAGAACGATCAGATCGTTCGCGACCTTCCCAAGCCCAGCGTCGACACCGGCATGGGTCTGGAGCGGATCGCCGCCGTCCTGCAAGGCGTCCACTCCAACTATGAAGTCGATCTGTTCAAGAGCCTGATCGGCGCCTCGGAAGAGTTGACCAGCACGAAGGCCGAGGGCGAGCGGGCCCCGTCGCACCGCGTCATCGCCGACCACCTGCGCTCGACCGCCTTCCTGATCGCCGACGGCGTGACCCCGTCGAACGAAGGCCGGGGTTATGTCCTGCGCCGCATCATGCGCCGCGCCATGCGTCACGCCCACCTGCTGGGCGCCGCCGACCCGCTGATGCACCGTCTGGTGCCGACCCTGGTCCAGGAGATGGGCGAGGCCTATCCTGAACTGGGCCGCGCCCAGGCCTTCATCGAGGACACGCTGAAGCAGGAAGAGATCCGCTTCCGCACCACGCTCGGCCGCGGCATGAACCTGTTCGATCAGGCTACGACCGGCTTCAAGGCCGGCGACATGCTGGACGGCCAGACGGCCTTCACCCTCTACGACACCTACGGCTTCCCGCTGGACCTGACGCAGGACGAGGCCCGCCGTCGCGGCTTCTCGGTCAATGTCGCCGGGTTTGAAAGCGCCATGGAAGAGCAGCGCGCCCGTTCGCGCGAACACTGGACCGGCTCGGGCCAGACGGCCTCGGCCGGCGCCTGGCTGGCCCTGCGCGACCAGCACGGCGTGACCGAGTTCACCGGCTATGACAGCGAAACCGGCGAAGGCCAGGTCGTCGCCATCCTCAAGGACGGCGTGGCGGTCGAGGCCGCCGAGGCCGGGGAGGTGGTCGAGGTCGTGCTGAACCAGACCCCCTTCTATGCCGAGGGCGGCGGTCAGGCCGGCGACAAGGGCGTCTTCGTCTGGAGCAACGGCGAAGGCCGGGTGCTGGACACCAAGAAGCACGCCGACCTCTTCGTTCACACGGTCCAGGTGGCCCAGGGCGCGGCCCTGACGGTCGGCGCGACCGTGGCCGCCACGGTCGAGGTCGGCTCGCGTCCGACCACCCGCGCCAACCACTCGGCCGCCCACCTGCTGCACGCCGCGCTGAAGAACGTGCTCGGCCCGCACGTCGCCCAGAAGGGCCAGATGGTCGATTCTGAGCGCATGCGCTTCGACTTCAGCCACAACGCCCCCGTGACCGAGGACGAACTGGCCCGCATCGAGGACGAGGTGAACGCGGTCATCCGCCAGAACCTCCCGGCCACGACCCAGTTGATGGCGCCGGAGCAGGCCATCGAGGCCGGCGCCGTCGCCCTGTTCGGCGAGAAGTACGGCGACGAGGTCCGCGTCCTGACCCTGGGTCACGCCCTGTCGGGCGAGGGCGCCTATTCGGTGGAACTGTGCGGCGGCACCCACGTGGCCCGCACAGGCGACATCGCCTTGTTCAAGATCGTGTCGGAAGGCGGCGTCGCCGCCGGCGTGCGCCGCATCGAGGCCCTGACCGGCGAGGCGGCCCGCCGCTTCCTGCTGGATCAGGCCAATGTCGCCCGCCAGTTGGCCCAGACGTTCAAGATCCAGACCGCCGACGTCCCGGCCCGGGTCGAGGCCCTGACCGCTGAACGCAAGGCGCTGGAGAAGCAGGTCGCCGACCTGAAGAAGCAACTGGCTCTGGGCGGCGGCGCCGGCGCCAACGCGGCCCCGGAAGAGATCAACGGCGTCAAGCTGATCGCCCGCATCCTGGACGGGGTGGACGGCAAGGGCCTGCGCGGCGTGGCCGAGGACTTCAAGAAGCAGCTCGGCTCGGGCGTCGTCGCCCTGGTCGGCGTCACCGACGGCAAGGCGGCCATCACCGTCGCCGCGACGCCGGACATGGCGGGCAAGGTGAACGCGGCCGACCTGGCCCGCGACGCCGTCATCGCCATGGGCGGCAAGGGCGCCGGCGGCAAGCCCGACTTCGCCCAGGGCGGCGCCCCGGACGGGTCGAAGGCCGAAGCCGGTCTGGACGCGATCCGGGCCGCGCTGAAGGGCTAGACCCTCTCAGAGCTGAAACAGGAAAGGGCGGTGCATCCGATGCGCCGCCCTTTTTCTTTGAAAGAACAAAAGCCCTCCCCCTCGAGGGGGGAGGGTTGGG
>NZ_JACARP010000029.1:0-2564 GCF_013386595.1 Brevundimonas sp. P7753
GGAGAGACGGTCGGAGCCGAGCGTCCGGTGGGCGCGTTTCAGGTCGATGACCGTGTCCTGGGCCGCCGAGATCAGCCACAGCCGGCCCTTCTTGTCCTTGAGAAACAGGTTCTTGGTGTGCAGGCCCGGCAGGTCGGCCTTGAGGTCCAGCCCCTCCTCGACGCGGAAGACGGCGGCGGGAACAGTCACGTCGGAAGCGGTGTCGGTCATCTCGGCCTTGTCGGGCGGGCGGCGGGGGCGATAGGAGGGACATCATCGTTACCCTCTGTTCGACCTGTTTGGGAGCCGCGTCTTGGAACTGGAATGCTATCCGATGAGCCCCCGGCCGTGCGACCTGGTGCCGGGCCGCCAGTCGCGCAACTGGATGGACGCCTTCGCCAGCCGGCATCCCTATCGCTGTCTGCCGCTGACCATGGCCAACACCACGGGGTGGGAGATCCTGGTCCCGTTCGGCTTCACCGCTGAATGGAACGGCGGCCCGGCCCAGTCCGACATCAAGATCACGCCCGACCGGCCCCAGCCGGAGCTGGACCACTTCGTCACCTCGCACTTCTCGCGCGGGGTGCTGACCATGCACCCGCAGTATCTGTTCAGGACGCCGCCGGGCTGGGGGATGTTGGCGCAAGGGTCGCCCAACCACGTCAAGGACGGCATCCAGCCGCTGACGGGCCTGATCGAGACCGACTGGCTGCCCTTCCCCTTCACCATGAACTGGATCTTCACGCGGCCGGGCAAGGTCAAGTTCGAAAAGGGCGAGCCCTTCTGTTTCATCCTGCCGATCGAGCACAGGAAGGTGGAGGCGTTCGAGCCGGTGATCCGCTCGCTGGACTCCAATCCCGGCATGAAGGGCCAGTTCGACGCCTGGAACCGGGCGCGCACCGACTTCAACACCCGCCTGGCTTCGGGCGATCCCGACGCGGCCAAGGAGGCCTGGCAGCGCTTCTACTTCAAGGGCGAGGTGCCGGAAGCGCTCGGCACGGCGCCGGCGACCCATGCCAACAAGCGCCGGCTTAAAACGCCTCGCGTCGGCTGACATTTTTCAGGGGCCTATCGCCCTTCGGGCTACTTGAGGCCGTACCCCAGACAGCAGAACGCCCGCCTCATCGACTGAGGCGGGCGTTTTCAGTTCAGGTCCTTATCGCTCTGCGCTCAAGCAGCGAGCCGCCGCGCGGCGAGCGATAGCGCCCTTTACTTGGAGACAGGCCGCAGCACGCGCGGGCCGAGGTTGTTGATGACCTCGCGGGCGTCGAAGGCGTTGGGGTCGCCCGCGGGCTTGGCGCCGCGGCCCATGACGATCTCGGCCGTGGCTTCGTAGCGGTCGACCTGACGGATGTCGCGGTCACGACCCCAGTAGGGGTCCCAGGTGCTCCAGTAGCCGCGCTGGTAGAAGCGCCACGACGGACCCCAGTAGGGACCATAGCGGTCGTAGTAGAAGGGATCGGGCGTCGAATAGAAGCGGGTGTCGCGGTCGGTGGCGCGGGTGACGGTGGCGAACCAGTCGTAGCCGTTCTCGACCGTCAGTTCGGCCGCGCGCAGCAGCAGCGACATCTCGACCTGGTCACGCGAGGTGACCGAGTTGCCCGAGAAGCTGACGCTGTAGCGATTGGCCTCGAGCCGCTGCTCGGCGTAGCCGCCGCGCTCGCCGTTGTAGCCCGCCGGCTGATAGGGGGTGGCGGTGGCGCAGGCGCCCAGGGCCAGGGCTCCTGCGACCGCGAGCAGAACCGGAGCTTTGCGAAGATGTTTCATGGGAGGTTCTCCTTGAACGTCCATAGAACGTCCGTGGTTCTGAACGAGGCGTGAACGGCCAAGTTCCTTATCACGGACCTAAATGATCTAACCGTGCAATCTGGTTACGATCAGGAGGGCCGCAAGGATCAGCAGCGCGCCGACGAAAATACCGAAGCCGCGCTTGAAGCGAGGCTGGTTCATCCGGTCCGCCAGGGCCGCGCCGCCGAGGCCGTAGGCGCTCATCGACAGCAGGTCCATGCCGATGGTGGCCAGGGCGAACAGGGCCAGCTGGGGCGCGAGCGGGCGGTTCATGTCCAGAAAGGGCGGCAGGACGGCGGTGAAGAAGAGGATGGCCTTGGGATTGGCGATCTGGACCGTGAAGCCGTCGATCAGGGCGCTGCGGCCGCGCCGGACCTCGACGTGATCCGGCTCGGCGGCGGTGGCGAAGGCGCCGCGCAGGGCCTTGATCCCCAGCCAGGCGACATAGAGGGCGCCGAGCACGGCGATGAGGCGGAAGACCTGAGGAAAGGCGGCGACCAGGGCGCCGAGGCCGAGGGCGGCGGCGCCGAACCAGACCAGGGTGGCGGCGTTCATGCCGACCACGCCGATCAGGGCCGAGGCGCGGCCCTTCTCCATGCCGGTCGCCACGGCGAACAGGTTGGCGGGGCCGGGCGTGATCGCCATGACGGCCATGACGCCGAGAAAGGCGGCGTAGAGATGCGGATCGACGGGAAGCGCGGCCATACGATCCCCTTTCCGGCGGGGAATCGGTCAGGTCAAGCCTTGTCGAGCGAGATCAGGCCTCGGCGGGCGGGGCGGGCGGCGCAGGCGGGGCC
>NZ_JACARP010000254.1:0-335 GCF_013386595.1 Brevundimonas sp. P7753
TGCTTAACCTTGCCTTCGGCGATCAGGTCCCGAACCGTGCCCGCCACATCCTCGATCGCCACGTCGGGATCGACCCGGTGCTGGTAGTAGAGATCGATCGCCTCGACCCGCAGGCGGCGCAGGGAGCCCTCGGTCGCCCGGCGGATGTCGTCCGGTCGGCTGGACAGTTTCTGCTCGCCAAAGGACTGACCCGGCTCGAAACCGAACTTGGTGGCGATGACGACCTGATCGCGGAACGGCTCAAGCGCCTCGCCGACCATCTCCTCGTTGGCTTCGCCGTAAATTTGAGCCGTGTCGAACAGGGTGACGCCGCGCTCCACGGCGGCCCTGATCAG
>NZ_JACARP010000255.1:0-320 GCF_013386595.1 Brevundimonas sp. P7753
CCGTGACCTTGGCGTCGGCGGGACCGAAGCTGGGGTCGCGCGCGTCGGGGGCCAGCAGAGCCGGGTTGGCCTTGACGGCGGCGTTGATCGTCTCGACGCGGGATTGCTCCTCATTGGCCTGACGCGCGGCCAGAACCTCGTCCAGCACCTGCGGATTGGCCACCAGATAGGCCCGCACCCGTCCGCCGAAATCGCCGCCGGTCAGGTAGGGCGTAGCAGAAAGGCCCAGAGCGAGGACCGAGACGGCCAGAGCGGCGCCGGCCAGGGTCTTGCCGGATGGGGACGACAGGAGGCTGCCTTTCGGGGCTGCGGGGGTCGGG
>NZ_JACARP010000256.1:0-385 GCF_013386595.1 Brevundimonas sp. P7753
GGGGAGGATCAGCGGGATAGCCCTTTTACGCCACCGCGCGTTCCAGCATCTGCTGCTGACCCCGGGCGTCCGTCGCGGCGCCGTCGAGTGAGAACTGCGCCATCATCCGGTCCAGCTCGCGGGCGTCCTGCGCCAGAGAATGGCTCGCGGCGGTCGATTCCTCGACCATCGCCGCGTTTTGTTGCGTCACCTGATCCATCTGGGCCACGGCGATATTGACCTGTTGCAGGCCGCTGGCCTGCTCCTGCGACGAGGCCGAGATTTCGCGGGCGATGGCGGTCAGGCGCGTAATCTGCTCGGCGATCCGTTCCAGCGCATGGCCGGTGTCGCCGACCAGGGCCACGCCCTCGCCGACCTGACGGCTGGAGGCCGAGATCAGGGTCTT
>NZ_JACARP010000256.1:460-673 GCF_013386595.1 Brevundimonas sp. P7753
ACGGCCTGCCCTTGCGTGGCTTCCTGACGGGCGCCGTCGACGACGCCGCCGGCCTCGATGGCGCCTTCGGCCGACCGGGCCACGGTGGCGGTGATCTGCTCCAGGGCGGCGGCGGTTTCTTCCAGCGAGGCGGCCTGCTGCTCGGTGCGGCGCGACAGGTCGTCCGAGGCCTGGCTGATCTCATGGGCGCTGGCGCCGATGGCGCTCGAGCGA
>NZ_JACARP010000030.1:0-13342 GCF_013386595.1 Brevundimonas sp. P7753
CCCGCCCTGCCCTATGACGCCACCGGCTATACGCTGGCCTTGCAGATGGGCGTGAAGTTCGACCGCATCCTCGACGGCTTCGAGGCCCCGACCGAGCGTGTCGCCGACGTCATGGCCACGCCGCCTGGCAAGATCGAAGGCTCGGGCCGCGCCGGCTGGCTGATCGATCACGCCCCGGTCAACGGCTACATCCTGTCCAACCGTCTGCTGAAGGCCGGCGTGCCGGTCTTCTGGCAGGAAGGCGAGACCCCCGCGGGCCGTCAGACACTGGCCCCCGGCGCCCTGTGGATTCCGGCCAGCGATGCGGCGCGTCCCATCGTCGAGGCCGCCGTACGCGACCTGGGCCTGAACGCCCATGCCGCCGCTCGCGCCCCCGGCGGCGACAAGATCGCGCTGAAGCCGGTGCGCGTCGGCCTGGTTGACCGCTACGGCGGCTCCATGGCCTCGGGCTGGACCCGCTGGATGCTGGAGCAGTTCGAGTACCCGTTCGAAGTGGTCTATCCGCAGCGTCTGGACGCGGGCGATCTGGCCAGGGACTTCGACGTCCTGGTCTTCGCCTCGGACATGATCCCTGCGGACCTGTCGGCGGCGGCCCAGCGCGGTCAGCCGGAGCCCGAGTCCATCCCGGCCGAGTACCGCAGCTGGCTGGGTCACATCACCGCCGACAAGACGGTGCCGCAACTCGACGCCTTCGTGCGCGGCGGCGGCAGCGTCGTGACCATCGGCTCGGCCCACCGCCTGGCCACGGCCATGGGCGCGCCGGTTCAGGACGTTCTTCTGGGCGCCGACGGCAAGGCTCCGGCCTCGACCGACTTCTTCATCCCCGGCGCCGTGCTGAAGACCGAGGTCGACAATCGTCAGCCGCTGGCCTTCGGCGCCCCGGCCCAGATGAACGTCTTCTTCAACCGCAACTCGGGCTTCCGCCGCACCGGCGAAACCGGCTCAATCGTCCGCTATCCTGAGCAGGTCGCGGTCGCCAGCGGCTGGGCCATCGGCAAGCAGAAGCTGGCCGGTTCGGACGCCGTTCTGGACCTGCCGCACGGCGAAGGCCGCGTCATCGTGCTCGGCCCCGACGTGGTCAACCGCGCCCAGGCCCGGTCCTCGGTCCGCCTGCTGTTCAACGCCCTCTTCTACGGGCCGGCGGTCAGCGCGGAGGAATAGGAACGGCGACGGCGGCCCTGACCGGGCCGCCCTAGCCGCCGTCACCCCGGACGGCCGCAGGGCCGATCCGGGGCCCAGGCGCTTCATCAGACAGGCGACGCGTCAGGTTCAGTCGCCTGGGTTCCGGGTTCGCTTCGCGCCCCGGAATGACTGCAAGGAAGCTAATCACCGCCGCACAGCAAAACGGCCGCCCCATCCCTGGGGCGGCCGTTTCATTTTCAGCGCCTGAGTAACCTAGGCGGTCGCGACCTGGGGCGCGTCCGGCCCGCCCTCGGGGATATCGTCCAGCTCGCCTTCCCACTTGGCGACCACGGCGGCGGCGACGGAGTTGCCGACCACATTGGTGGCCGAGCGGCCCATGTCGAGCAGGTGGTCGACGCCCAGGACGATGGCGATCCAGGCTTCCGGCAGACCGAAGTAGGTCAGGGTCGCCATGATGACCACCAGCGAGGC
This sequence comes from Brevundimonas sp. P7753, assembly GCF_013386595.1. Taxonomy (NCBI): domain Bacteria; kingdom Pseudomonadati; phylum Pseudomonadota; class Alphaproteobacteria; order Caulobacterales; family Caulobacteraceae; genus Brevundimonas; species Brevundimonas sp. P7753. The sequence goes on from NZ_JACARP010000030.1 coordinate 1,615, forward strand.
GCGCGGGATGCCGGCGATGCCCTTGGACGTCACCATCAGCAGCAGCAGCATGAAGACCTGCTGCGAGACGCTCAGGTGAACTCCGTGCGCCTGCATGATGAACATGGTGGCGAAGGTGCAATAGAGCATCGAGCCGTCGAGGTTGAACGAATAGCCCAGCGGCAGGACGAAGCTGACGATGCGGCGACGCACGCCCACGGTCGGCAGGGCGTCCAGGATACGCGGATAGGCGGCTTCCGAGCTGGCGGTCGAGAAGGCCAGCAAGGCCGGGGTGCGGATCACCTTGAACAGCGGAATGACGCGACGGCCCAACACGGCGGCGGCCGCCAGGAACAGCAGACCCCACAGCAGGCCCATGGAGCCATAGAAGCCCAGCACGAACTTGGCGTAGACGGCCAGCATCTCCAGCCCCTGCGTGGCGATGGTCGAGGCCAGGGCGGCGAAGATGGCCAGCGGAGCCAGCTTCATCACAAACTCAGTGACCTTCAGCATGATGCTGGCGGCCTGTTCGACCAGGTTCAGCACCGCCGGCGCCTTGTCGTCCAGGGCGGCGACCGCCGTGCCCACGAACAGGGAGAAGACCACGATCTGCAGGATCTCGTTCTTGGCCATGGCGTCAAAGATCGACGTCGGCACCAGGTGCGTCACGAAGCCGTGCAGCGAGAAAGCGTCGGTCGAAGCCGCCGGAGCCGTCGCCAGCGCCGCCTGCGGCAGGTCCATGCCTGCGCCCGGCTGCAACAGTTGCACCATCACCAGGCCCAGCAGCAGCGACACCACCGAGGCGCCGATGAACCAGGTCATGGTCTTGACGCCGATGCGCCCGACCGATGCGGCGTCTTCCATGTGGGCGATGCCCGCCACCAGGGTCGTAAACACCAGCGGCGCGATGATCATCTTGATCAGACGCAGGAAGACGTCGGTGATCAGCGACAGATTCGTCGCCGCCGCCGCCGCCTGATCGGCGCTGAGGTACTGGTTGACGCCCCAGCCGACCAGCACGCCAAGGATCATGGCGCCGATGATGAGATAGGCGAATATTCGGTTCATATTCAACGTTCCAACTGTACTCGACTCACCCCGCCGGAACATTTCCCCCCGACCGTATGAGCCTCATCCGTTCATACAAAAGCGGGGCAGCAGACGATCGAATGTCCGCTGCCCCGCCTCGTTCAGATCTTAGCTAAAGCCAATCGACCCTCGCGACTAGATCAGAATTCCTTCCGGATCGTCGCATACCACCAGCGACCACGGTTCGAGTGGACGCTGCCGTCATAGCCGTAACGTTCGTTGGCCAGCGGCGGGTCTTCGTTCGTGATGTTGCGCGCGCCGACGCGAAGGCGCGTGCCTTCCATGCGACCGCTCTCGAACTCGTACTGGACGTAGAGGTTGTGGGTCAGCCAGTCCTCGACGACCCAGTAATCCTCAGTGCCCGCCAGGGTAGCCGAGGTGTCGTAGTAATCGCTGACGTAGCTGGAATAGAGACCCGTGCTCCACGGACCATTGTCCCAGGTCAGGCTCGACGAGGCCTTCCACTGAGGACGGCCGTTACGACGCACCAGTTCCTCGACGCCCGAGACGGTGACGCCCGAAATGACGCCTTCCTTGAGGCCGTCCAGCAGCATCTGGTGGTTCTCATTGGCCTCCTGATACAGCTTCAGCCACTGGCTGACGTTGACGGTCCAGGTGAAGGAACCGACCGGCGTGTCGCGCAGGCTGTAGTGCATCCGGTAGTCCACGCCTTCAGATTCGCGCGGCTGCAGGTTCAGGTAGTCGTCCTTGATCGACAGGATGGTGCCGACCGGAGCCAGACCGGCGGCCAAACCATCGGCGATCTGCTGAGCGTCGGGCGCAGCACGCACCACGTTCTCGTTGAAGCTGCCGATCTCGCGCAGGTAATAGTCCATAATCAGCTGGTTGGTGGCGCCGAAGATGCCGACCAGATCGGTCTGGTTGATCTTCCAGTAGTCCACCGCGAAGGTCAGGACGCCATAGTCGGCGGACCACAGCTTGGGCTCGAACACGAGGCCGGCGCTGAGGTTTTCCGAGCGCTCGGGCTTCAGGTCCGGGTTGCCGGCGCGGTTCTCGATCCGCGATTCCGACGAGCAGTAGTCGTTGGTGGCCGACAGGTTGGGAATGGCGCCGATGGCCACCTGAACGGCGCAGGCGGCGTAGTCTCGACGCGAGTTCGAGCGCTGGAAGTCCGGCTGATGCAGTTGCGTCAGGTTCGGCGCGCGGAAGCCCTTGGACCAGGCGGTGCGGAACATCAGCCAGTCATTCGGACGATAGGCCAAGGCTACCTTGGGCGCCCCCACCAGACCGAACAGGGAATAGTCCTCAAGACGACCCGCCACCTGCATGTCGATCGACTTGACGAAGGGGATGTTCATCTCGGGCGAGACGACCGGGATCGCCAGTTCGGCGAAGGCCGAATAGACGTTGCGCGCGCCCGAGCTGTCCGGGGTGTAGGTCACGCCCATGATGTCCGACTGGCTGACGGCGCCGGCCAGATCCGTGAAGGTGATGGTGCCGTCCAGACGGTCGTCGCGGTCTTCGGTGAAGCTCTCACGACGCGCCTCGATGCCGGCGGCCAGGCCCACATCGCCGCCCGGCAGCGTGTAGATGTCGGGGCGCGAGACGTGGAAGTCCCACTGCATCAGCTCGGTTTCCGCCGTGCGGCCGACCCGGACCAGGAAGCTGTCGATGGTGGCCTGATTGTTCACGCCGAAGACGGCGTTGCGCGGATTGTTCAGGTCGCCGCCGACGAAGGGGTTGTAGGCGTCGGGCGTCGTCTTGTTGATGGCGGCTTGCAGGCCGGTCATGCTGACGCCGTCCATTTCGTCTTCGGTGCGCGCCTTGGAGTAGAGCAGCGCGCTTTCCCAGTCGAAGCCGCGGAACTGGCCGCGCAGCCCGCCGACAAAGCGGGTCGTGACGTTTTCAACGTCGACGGCGCGATAGCCCAGGTCGGCGAAACGATAGTCCTTGATCTCGATCCCTGCGCCCGACAGCGGCACTGAGCCGGCGCCGGCCACGATCAGACCCGGCAGACGCGCGGTGACGCCCTCGGCCCCCAGCGGGTTCCAGTAGGCCGTCGGCGACATCAGCACGCGCTGGAAGTCCAGCGGCGTGTCCTGCTGGCGCTGCGACCAAGTGCTGGCCTGATAATAGCCGATCTCGCCAAAGGCCTCGATGCCGTTGTCGAACTGGTGGTTGATGAAGGTGAACAGGTTGGCGCGATCAACTGCGGAGCTGATCGTCCGCATGGTGTCGAGGTCGTAGCGCAGGTTCTGATCTTCGTTGCCCGTCGCCGTCGTCAACGACAGAGTCGAGTTATCGAAGCAGGTGCCGGCCACGAAGCCCGCCGCCACGCAGCCCGGGTTCGTCCCCGGCTGAATATGGAACGAACCGGCCGAGGCCGTCAGCGGCTTGCCGCCTACGGTCGTCGTCGCCTTGCCAGGGGCATAGGTGCCCGGATCAAGGCGGAAGCCTTCAGCCCAGGCCGTGATGGAGCTGTAGGTGACGTAGTCCAGACCCGTGGCCCGGTCGCCGAAGCGGTTGATGCGGCCCTCGACGGTGGCGTAGTCGCGCTCCCAGATGAACAGGGCGTCGCGGGTCAGATAGTCGCCCATCACCGAGATGTTGGTGCGGCCGTCGTTGAAGTCCTTGCCGGCCTGGAAGTTGAAGGAATACTCCTCCATCCCGCCTTCATCACGCCCGATGCCGGACTGCACGGTCAGGCCGTTGAAGTTGCCGCGCAGCACCGTATTGACCACGCCCGCCACCGCGTCCGTGCCGAACAGGGCGGCGGCCCCGTCGGCCAGGACCTCGACGCGCTGGACGCCCATCACGGGGATGGAGTTGGTGTTGACGGTCGTGACCGGCACATAGTTTTCGATCTGGGTGCCCGGGTGAGCCACCAGGCGGCGGCCGTTCAGCAGCGCCAGGGTGTTGCCGGTACCCAGCGCCCGCAGGTCGATCGAGGCCACGTCGCCGCGCGCGCTGTTGATGCCGCCGTTGTCGGTGTCGGCGTCGTTGAAGTTGACGTCGCCCGCCTGCGAAATGGCGCGGTACAGGTCGTCGCCGTCCACGGCGCCGATGGCGTCGATGTCCTGGGCGCCGATCACCGTCACCGGCAGGGCTTCGTTGATGCGCGTGCCCTTAATACGGCTGCCCACCACCACGACTTCGTCGACCTGGGCCGCCTCTTCCATCTTTGGGCGCTGGCGCAGGACGAAGGTCGATCCCTCGTGGCTGACGATCTCCAGATCCGTGCCCTGGATCAGCAGGTTCACCGCCGCCTCGACATCCATGACGCCGGTGACGGCGCGGGTGCGAACGCCCGCCAGATGCGCCGTCGGCGCCGAAATCTGCACGCCGGCCTGACGCGCCAGCTCCGTGATGGCCTGGCTGATCGGCTGGGCCGGGACGTCGAACGTCCGATCCTGGGCCATACCGCCATTTGCCGCAAACAACAGCGCCAACCCTGCGGCGCTGCCCGCCAGGCCCTGCTTCCAAGACGCTTTCATAACCCCGACCCTTGTACTTTTTTGGACGTCCGCCGTGCGACGGATCTCCTCCAAGACGCGGGGCGCGTCCGAATCCTCCAAAAAAAGCAATTCGTGGTCGGAATTTAGACCTGACGGCGGCTGAGACGGATTTCCTCGGCGTTCACCGCCACGTCCAGGTCCAGGCTCCCGGCCGCCGCGCGGGCGAAGCTGACGGGGTCGTTGGCTACGAACAGGCCGGTGATCCGCAGGCTCGCCACCAGGGGATCGGCGGGCACGATGCGGGTGGGATTATAGCGCGCGAACTCCCGCGCGGCGCGCATCAGGGTCTCGTCTTCCAGCTGGATGCGGCCATGGCGCCAGGCCAGCTCCCGATCAGCGTCAATCTCGCCTGTACGCACCGGCGGCGCGCCGTCGGACAGAAAGGCGCGGGTATTGGCGGCCAGTTCCAGCCCCTCGCCGTGCGGGCCGTTCAGCTCGACCTCGCCGCCGAAGGACACCACCTGCAAGGGCGACCGGCCCAGCCGCCGCACCAGGAAGCTGGCGCCATTGGCGATCACCGCCGCCTCGCCCGAGCGCACCATGAAGGGACGGCTGGCGTCGGCGACCACATTGAACAGGGCCTCGCCGGTGTTCAGCACGATCTCGCGCGCCTTGCGGTTATAGCGGACGTCGCCATCGGACAGGGTGTTCAGCGTCATCACCGACCCGTCGTCCAGCGGCACGACGCGCGTCTCGCCCATGCGGGTCTCGAAGGGTTGAGCGCGGCGCTGCCAGGCGGCCAGCGCGCCGGCGCCGCCGACCGCGACCACGGAAACCGAGGCGGCGATCAGGCCGCGCCGGCTGATAGACGGCTTGGGCGTCGCGCGCGTGAACGGAATGGCCCCGGCCTCCAGCGCCGCCGCCCTGCGGCTGTGAACCGCCACGGCCCGCGCCCGCGCAAAGGCGCCCAGGCGCCGCACGTCGCCTTCCAGCCAGGCGTCCAGCTCGGCCTGATCCGCCGGGGACAGCGGTCCATCATCAAGCCGCGCCGCCCAGAGGCAAGCCGCGCGCTCAACCTCCTGGCTTGTCTGCCTGACCATGAACCTTACCGCGTTGTTGTTTCTCAGACTTAGACGCGACCACCGCGCCAAATCCGCCATTGGCGTAGGCGGCCATCAACAAGCCCAGCCCCTTGGCGATGTGTTTTTCGACCGTGCTTTCCGCAATCCCGGTCCGACGCGAAACTTCCTTCTGCGAAAGCCCTGAAACCCGGCTCAAAAGGAATATCTTTCGCGTTTTTTCCGGCAGACGAGAAATCATCTCGGCCAGCACCTGAAGCTCGTTGCGGGCCATGACCGTGTCTTCCGGCGTCAGTTCATCGACCGCCAGTTGCAGGCTCTCGACCTCGGCCAGGGAGCGGATCGACACCACGCTCTTGCGGCGCACCCGGCTGACCAGAACCGAATAGGCCGTGCGGAAGAAATAGGCCCGGACGTTGCGGATTTCCGACACGTCGGCGACCGTCACCAGCTTGGCGTAGGCTTCCTGGATGATGTCGTCGACGTCGAACTCGGCCTGGCGCCCACGGCGCAGCCAGCCGCGCACCGCCGGCTCGTGCGGCATCACATGCGTGGCAAGCCACAGCGCCCGTTCGTCAGAAACCCCCATGCCCCGCTTCTGCATGAGGGGGGCTGTGGGATTCAACTTCTATTTTCCACCCCGCCCTTCAAAGCGACCAGAAGCCCGCTCGCCTGAGTCATGCCGCAAAAAGCCCCGCAGGCGGACCTGCGGGGCTTGGCGTTATTGAATGGGGGAGGCCTAGTGAGTCCTGGCCTCCAGACTAGTGATCTCTTCCTTCAGCCTGAGCTTTCGCTGCTTGAGCTCCCTGATCTGGATCGGGTCCGCGGTGGGTCTGCGCGCCTCCTGCTGGATCGTCTCATCCAGCGAACGGTGCCGATTTCCCAGTTCGCGAATACGAGCCTCAATGGTCATGGCTTGCGCCTCCATGTCTAAGGGACCACTACACAGAACGCCCGGAACGACGGCCTGTGGAATCACATTGCAGTGACCCTCCGTCGTTCCGAACACGGAGACTGTGGAAGTCAAAATGGCCGATGATGTGAACTCGACCATACGGAACCCGAAACCGTCGCGGTTGGTCGTTGGAATCTCTGGCGCTTCCGGCGTCGTCTATGGCGCGCGGATGCTGGACGCCCTGCGCGAACTGGGCGTGGAGAGCCATCTGGTCGTCACCAAGGCCGCCCTGCTCACCTTGTCGCAGGAAACGGATATGAGCCCCGACGACCTGATGTCGAAGGCGGATGTGACCTACAAGCTGGGCGACGTCGGCGCCGCCATCGCCTCGGGCTCGTTCCGCACGCTCGGCATGATCGTCGCCCCCTGTTCTGTCAGGACCATGAGCGAGATCGCCACCGGCGTGACCTCGACGCTGCTGACCCGCGCCGCCGACGTGGTGCTGAAGGAGCGTCGCCCGCTGGTGCTGATGGTGCGCGAGACGCCGCTGCACCTGGGCCACCTGCGCACCATGACGGCGCTGGCCGAGATGGGCGCGACCATCGCCCCGCCCCTGCCCGCCTTCTACGCCCGGCCTGATTCGATCGCCGAGATGGTGGACCAGTCGGTCGGCCGGGCGCTGGACCTGTTCGGTCTGGACTGGTCGGCCGTGCGCCGCTGGGAAGGCCTGAAGACCGGGGCGACGCGCGCGTGAGCGACCTGTGGACCTGGACCCTGACGGCCTACAAGGCGCCGGGCGTGGCCGAGACCTGCCTGAGCTTGCAGGACCACCACGAACAGAACGTGCCCCTGCTGCTCTGGGCCGCCTGGGTCGCCGTCACCGGCCGCCGCCCGGACGAGGAAACCATCGAGGCCGCCTGCGACGCGGCCCGCGCCTATGACACCGTCATCGTCAGCCAGCTTCGCGCCGTTCGCCGCACGCTGAAGGCCCCTGTCCCCGACATTGACCACGACCACCGCGAGGCCCTGCGCCAACAGGTCAAGACGCTGGAGCTGGACGCCGAGCGCCGCCTGATGCTGGAGTTGGAAAGCCTGGCCCCCGCGCCCTCGGGCGCCCCGCGTCGCGCCATCGATGGTCTGGCGGAGACCGCGCGGATGTGGACGCGGGTTGTGCCGCGCCCGGCGCTGACGATCCTGGCGGATCGCCTTCCCGCCTGACCGCTGGTCGGCTATAAGCAGTGACGTCCGGGGCCCACCATGAACGATGACCAACCCTTCCTGTCCGTCGAGGACAAGCGGCTTCGCGCCGAGCTGAAAACGCTTCAGCAGGAACACGCCGATCTCGACGCCGCGATCGAGGCGCTGAACCTCATGCCCGCCAAGGATCAACTGCTGATCGCACGCCTCAAGCGCAAGAAGCTGGCCCTGCGCGACGAGATCGTGAAGGTCGAAGACCGCATCCTGCCCGACATCATCGCCTAGCTGTCTGCTGGCGCCTGCAGTGTCCAACTAGAGAGCAGATCTGGATCTCGAACGATCTCGCCCGTCGATCTCAAACGATACTCACCGGGTCGAGCGGTTTCAAAGGCGCCTAGATCAGGCGGAAGCCAGTAGCGCTCACCCAGCCGCTTGCCCGATAAATCGAGTTCGATACCGTCCTCAGGATCAATCGACACGATAAGACCGTGCAGTTGCTCCTGTCGCAGCAACTCACCACCCGCATCCACATAGGTCAGACCCACCACAACCACAGCGCCGATCCATTCGCGTTGTGCGGTCGGCCAGTCCATCAGCGGCCCTTCTTCCTCAACCACATGGCGGCGTCGGCTTCGGACAGCCAGACCTCGGGATCGGTCTGCCCCGCATAGGGACGCACGCCGAACGAGCCGCGCAAGGCCGCGCGCTCGCCCTGCCACTGGAAGCCGTCGGCTTCGAGCGTTTCGGCCAGGCGTCGCGCCTTGTCGCGGCCTTCCTCGACCCCGGCGTGCAGCAGCAGCAGCGCGAACTCGTCGCCGCCCAGCCGCCCGACCGCGTCGGATTCGCGCACATTCTCCAGCAACAGGTCGGCGACCCGCACCAGGGCGGCGTCCCCGGCGGCGTGGCCCAGCCGGTCGTTGACGCCCTTGAACCCGTCCAGATCGAGATAGAGCAACACCGCCTGAACATCGTGACGGCGGCAGAAGGCCATGCTGCGGTTCAGCACCGTCATGAAGCCGCGGCGGTTCAGCGCCCGCGTCAGAACATCGTGGTCCGCCAAAGCCTCCGCCGTCTCGGCGCGCGCGGTCAGGGCTGCGACCTCGGCGCGCAGCCGTTCGATCTCGGCGTGCAGATCCACCTCTGCGGTCGGGACGGCCAATGGGCTCAAGTCAGGCTCCGGCGCCGCGAATCAAGGCCGAATCCAGCCCTCGCAGCGTCAGGGATTCTAGCGACCTTGGTTGCGGGCGCAACGCGCGTGCTGTAACGGGCCGCTTTCCGTGTGGGGAGCCTTCGCGCATGACCGCCTCGACGCCACCTGTCGCCATCATCATGGGCAGCCGTTCCGACTGGCCGACGATGAAGCTGGCCGCCGAACGCCTGGATCAGCTGGGCGTCGCCTGGGAGGCCAAGGTCGTCAGCGCCCACCGCACGCCCCAGCGCCTCTATGACTTCGCGACGAACGCCAAGGCCAATGGCCACAAGGTCATCATCGCCGGCGCCGGCGGCGCGGCCCACCTGCCCGGCATGGCCGCCTCGATGACCGACCTGCCGGTGCTCGGCGTGCCGGTCCAGTCCAAGGCGCTAAAGGGCATGGATAGCCTGCTCTCCATCGTCCAGATGCCCGGCGGCGTGCCCGTCGCCACCCTGGCCATCGGCGAGGCGGGCGCCGCCAACGCCGGCATCCTGGCCGCGCAGATCCTGGCTCTGTCGGACCCTGCCTTGGCCGAACGCCTCAGCGCCTTCCGCGCCGCCCAGACCGCTTCCGTCGCCGAAACCGTCGAGGACTGACTTGCCCCAGTTGCCCCTGAGCCCCGGATCGACCCTCGGCATTCTCGGCGGGGGCCAGTTGGGCCGGATGCTGAGCCAGGCCGCCTCGCGCCTCGGCTTCGACGTGGTGATCCTCGACCCCGAGCCCGACTGCCCGGCCGCCCGCGTCTCGCGCGCCCAGATCACCGCCCCCTATGACGACCCAGACGCGCTGCAGGCGCTCGGTCGCCTGTGCGACGTCGTCACCTTCGAGTTCGAGAACGTGCCCGCCCTGTCGGTCGAGCAACTGGCCGAGGCCGGCGCCCTGGTCGCGCCGGGACCGACCGCCCTGGCCGTGGCTCAGGACCGGGTGGACGAGAAGACCTATCTGAACGCCGTCGGCGCAGCGACCGTGGACTTCGCCGCCGTCTCGACCCTGGATGACCTCACCACCGCCATCGAGACGCTTGGCCTGCCCGCCCTGCTGAAGACCCGCCGCGAAGGCTATGACGGCAAGGGCCAGGTCTGGATCAGGGACGCCGCCGACGCCGAGGCCGCCTTCGACGCCATCGGTCGCCGCCCCGCCGTTCTGGAAGCCGCCGCCGTCTTCAACCGCGAACTGTCGGTGATCGCCGCGCGCGGCCGTGACGGCGCGGTCGCCGTCTATCCTCTGGGCGAGAACATCCACGCCAACGGGGTGCTGAAAACCACCCTGGCCCCCGCCGCCGTCGATGCGAAGACGCAAGGACGCGCCGTCGAGATCGCCGCCGCCGTCCTCGACGGCCTCGACTACGTCGGCGTCATGGGGATCGAGCTGTTCGACATGGGCGCCGATTCTGACGGAAATCCCGAGTTGCTGGTGAACGAGGTCGCCCCGCGCGTCCACAACACCGGCCACTGGACCCAGGACGGCTGCGTCTGCGACCAGTTCGAGCAGCACATCCGCGCCATCGTCGGCTGGCCCCTGGGCCCGACCGAAGCCCACGCCTGCATCGAGATGACCAACCTGCTGGGCGACGAGGTCGAGGAATGGCGCACGCTCGCCGCCGAACCCAAGGCCCGCCTGCACCTCTACGGCAAGGCCGAGGCCCGCGCCGGCCGCAAGATGGCTCACGTGAACCGGGTTCTCTGACCCTCTCCCAATGGGAGAGGGCTTGAGCCTCGGAGAGCCGCAGGCGATCCGCCAGGCGAAAGGGTGAGGGTCGGCGGTCAGCCGTGAAGACGCTGTGCGTGCAACCTTACGGCTTCGATTAATCGCTCTGGCGCTTCATAGACTTGGTCATTGGTCACACGGATCACAGTCCAGCCCAATGCCTCAAGCGCTTGCTGCCGCTCAAGGTCGCGCGCTGCCACCTCATCCAGCCGATGCACGCCGCCATCGATCTCAATGATCAAGCGTAGTGGATCGCAAGCGAAATCAGCAAAGTACGATCCCACAGGATGCTGTCGGCGGAACCTATGCCCGTCGATGCGCCCCCCGCGCACGGCGGACCAGACGCGCTCCTCGGCACTACCGGAGGACTGGCGCAGCGCTCGCGCACGGTCGGTTCGCGAGGATGTCATGGAGTAGAGTGTGCGAGCCGCGCCGCTCAACGGCAAGCTACGAACCCTCACCCTTTCGCGCCAGAACGATCGCTTCGCTCTCGTGCGCTCAAGCCCTCTCCCATCGGGAGAGGGAGGCTCAGACTTCCTTCGCCCCGTACCGCAGCCGTCCCAAGGCATCCGTGACCGCCTTCAGCGGGGCGTCGAAATCCTTGCCCGCCTTCCACTTCTCGAAGGCCATGACGTTCTCGATGCGACGGGCGACGAAGGCCTCCGCCGCCTCGCGCCCTTCGAACCAGCGCATGGTCAGGGCCGGAATCAGGATGCCGCCCAGGATAGCGCGCTTGGAATAGTGGTTCTGGTCCGTCGCCGTGTCCCCGGCCCAACGCCAAAGATGGTCCGCGCTCTCCCAGGCCAGCTTGAAGCCCAAGTCGATATTGGTCGGCAGACTGAGAAAGCCGGCGCAGCGCTTGGCCGCCTCTATGTCCTCGGCCCCCGCCTCCATCCGCGCCGAGACGGCGGCGGCGATTCGCTGGCGAATCTTCATCGTCTCGGCAGGCGTCGCCTCCAGCGCTTTCAGGGCGCGCGAATCGTGACGCCGCGACAGGAGAACCGCCAGATCACGCGCCCCGTTCGGCAACAGCAGTTCCTCGTCGCCCAGCGACAGGCCGTTGGCCTCGCACGCCGCACGCACCAGACGGCTGTTCCAGCCTAGCGCGGGCGCGCGTTCTATAGCGGCGTCCAGCACCGCCTGCTCCATACGGACAGCCCAGTCGTCCTTGGGC
>NZ_JACARP010000257.1:0-554 GCF_013386595.1 Brevundimonas sp. P7753
CGGCAATGGCGGCAAGGGCGAAGCAGGCAACGAGGTCGTCGGCGATATTCGCGGCGATATCGAAACCTATGGCGATCTGAGCAGCGGCTTTGTCGCCCAGTCGGTCGGCGGGGGCGGCGGCAACGGCGGTTACAGCGTTGCCGGTTCTGTTTCGGGCGGTATCGGCGGCATCGGCGTGTCGATTGGCATCGGCGGCAACGGCGGCTTTAATGTCAGCGGCGCCGTGGCCGGCGGTATTGGCGCGGCTGCGGTTTCTGTCGGCCTTGGCGGTAATGGCGGTTCGGGCGGCACGGGTGGCCGCGTCGACGCATTCGCAGGCGATACCATTGAAACCCAGGGCATGTTGTCCGGTGGCTTCGTCGCCCAGTCGATCGGCGGCGGCGGCGGCCGTTTCGGGCAGCATCGCGGGGGGGCTTGGCGCAGGGGCCATCAACGTCGGTCTCGGCGGCACGGGCGCCGGCGGCGGCAATGGCGGCGTCGTCAACGCCACCGCCCATGACATCCTGACCGAAGGGCTTGGTTCGACGGGCTTCCTGGCCCAGTCGGTCGGCGGC
>NZ_JACARP010000258.1:0-406 GCF_013386595.1 Brevundimonas sp. P7753
GCAGGCCCGGATCGGCGGCGTGGGCGGCGGCGGCGAAGAAGACCCGTCGCACGGCTTCCGGCGGCAGGCCCCCGCCGGTCAGCCAGACGCGCGGCGCCTGTTCGCGGTCGCGCATCACCAGCCGCGCGGCATAGGGCCGGGGTCGCCCCACGAAGGAGACCACCGCCGCCGGCGTCGTGGCCGTCGGCCCGGTTCCGGCCAGGCCGAAGCGCACCGGCGAGCCGCCGGTCGCGCTGTCCTGCACCAGGCGCCAGCCGATCGTCTGCCCTTGATAGCGGTCGCCGCGCCAGGCGGCGCGGTCGCCGGGGAAGCTCATCCTCGCCGCCCGCGACCAGCCGGCGAAGCCCGCCTGCACCCGCGCCCGGACCCGGCTCAGGTCGCGGTCGTCGCAGGCCGTGCGCGACGC
>NZ_JACARP010000259.1:0-316 GCF_013386595.1 Brevundimonas sp. P7753
GCCGCCATTGCCGCCAATGCCGACGCTGATTGCAGGGGCCCCAATGCCGCCAACGCTGGCCGCGACACTAAAGCCGCCGTTACCGCCCCCGCCGGAAATGGATTGCAGCAGCACGCCGGTCGAGCCCAGACCCAGCGTGGCGATATCGCCGGTGTAGTCGATGTTGATCTTGCCGCCGCGACCGCCGTTGGCCCCTTCGCCGCCGATGGTCGCCGTCACCGCCGCGCCGAGACCGCCCATGACGCTGGCGCCGATGCTGTAACCACCGTTGCCGCCGCCGCCGCCCACGGCTGTCTCTGATACACTTCTCCGTGCA